>NZ_JBEXOS010000006.1:0-168035 GCF_040611655.1 Streptomyces sp. NPDC006552 | reverse complement strand
GGGTCGACGTGGTGCAGCCGGCCCTGTTCTCCGTGATGGTGTCCCTGGCCGCCCTGTGGCGGTCCTGGGGCGTGGAGCCGGCCGCACACCCGCACGCCGCCTCGGCCACGGCGCATACCGGCGCGACGCCGCCCGTGACCGCGGGCCCCCGGCCACCGGCACAATGGGCGGGTGAACGCACCCGCCCCCGAGCCGATACCCGTCACCCGCGCCGTCGACCACGGCACCGCCAAGCTGCTGCCCGACGTGGACCGGCGGCGGGCCTGGCTGCTCACCGTGGACGGGGCGCCGCAGTCCTACGTCGATCTCGACGACCCCACCCACCTGGAGTTCGAGTACGCCCGCAGGCTCGGGCACGTACTGGACTGCGCGGCCGGGCCGGGGCGGCCGCTCGACGTGCTGCACCTGGGCGGCGGCGCGCTCACCCTGCCCCGGTACGTCGCCGCGACGCGGCCCGGGTCCCGGCAGCACGTCGTCGACGCGGACCGCGCCCTGCTCGACCTGGTCGCGGAGCACCTCCCGCTGCCGGACGGCCCGGCGATCACCGTGCACGGCGCCGACGCCCGGCAGTGGCTTCAGGCCGCGCCGGACGGCTGCGCGGACGTCGTCGTGGCCGATGTGTTCGGCGGCTCGCGGGTGCCCGCGCATCTGACGACCGAGGCGTACGCGCGCGAGGCGGCCCGGGTCCTGCGGCCCGGCGGCTGTTATGCGGCCAATCTCGCGGACGGGGCGCCGTTCACGTTCCTGCGCTCCCAAGTGGCCACGTTCCGCGCCGTGTTCGCGCAGGTCGCCCTCGTCGCGGAGCCCGGCGTGCTGCGCGGCCGGCGGTTCGGCAACGCCGTCCTCGTCGCCGCGCAGAGCGCCCTCGACGTGGCGGAACTGGCCCGCCGCGCCGCCCGCGACGCGTTCCCGGCCCGGGTCGAGCACGGGCCGGGGCTGCGGCGCTTCGCCGGGGACGCGCGGGCCGTGGCGGACGCGGGCGCGGTCGACTCCCCGGAGCCGCCCGGCGGCTCGTTCAGCGTGGGCTGATCCCCTCGGCGTCCCCCGCCGCCTCTTCCCGCCGCAGCTCATCGAGCGGGACGGCGGCGGCCGCCACCACCGCGGCCGGCGCGCGGCGGCGCAGATGGCGTACGTCCGGCACGAAGAGGACCGCGGTGGTCGCCACGACGACGAGCGCGGCGCACCCCCACAGCGACTGCGTCCGGCCGAACGCCGACTCGGCCGGACCGGCGAGGGCCGTGGCCAGCGGGACCATCGCCACCGAGCCGAACCAGTCGTAGGCCGAGACACGGGAGAGCTTCTCCTCCGGGATCTCCTGGTGCAGCGCGGTGATCCAGGAGACGCCGAAGATCTCGATGGTGACGCCGCTGACGAACATCACCGCGATCAGGGCGCCCAGCGGCACGGGGACCGCCAGCGCGGCCGACGGCAGGGCCAGCGAGAACACCGACAGCGTCGCCGCGAAGAGCAGTCGCCGCGGCTTCCAGCGCATCATCAGCACCCCGCCCAGGATCGTGCCGACGCCGAACGCACCGAGCGCGATGCCCCAGGGCCCCGCCCCGCCCAGCTCGTCGCGGGCCACCAGCGGCCCGAACACCGACTCGGCCGCCCCCACCACGGCGACGACCACCGAGAACTGGGCGACGATCGTCCACAGCCAGGGCCGGCCGACAAACTCCCGCCAGCCGTCCCGCATGTCCGCGAGCAGCCCGCTGCCGGGCACCCGCGGCGCGATGTGGCCGACGTCGAGGAACATCCGGAGCGCTCCGGCGACCGCGAACGCCGCCGCGTCGACGGCGAGCACCCAGCCGGGCCCGACCGCCGCGACCAGCGCTCCGCCGAGCGCCGCCCCACCCACCGCGGCGCCGGACATCCCCATCCGGAACAGGGCGAAGGCGCGGCTGGCCTGCTCGCCGGAGACGGACGCCATCAGCATGCCCTCGGCCGCCGGGTTGAAGAACGCCTGGCCCGTGCCGCCGAGGGCGCTGAGCGCCATCATCTGCCACAGCTTCGGCTCGCCCTGGAGCACGAGGAGCGCGAAGGCGCCCTGGGAGAGGAAGTTCAGCGCGTTGGCCGCGACCATCACGTGGTGGCGCGGCAGCCGGTCCGCCACGGCGCCGCCGACCAGCAGGAAGACGACCAGGAACAGGGTGCGCGCGGCGGCGACCAGCCCCACGTCCCCGCCGTCGCCGCCCGCGTCGAGCACGGCGAACGAGGACGCGATGAGCGCGCCGTGCGCCCCGAGCGTCGTGATGAACGCGGCGACGGCGAGCAGCGAGTAGTTCCGTCCGGCCCACGCGGGACGGCGGCGGCGCGGGCCCCCGGACGGGGCGCGGTGCGGGGAGGCGGCGGCGGAGGTCACTGAGGGACTATCGCCGCCGCACGCCCGTTTGCCAAACCGTGGCTCATGCACGCATCGGCGCAGCGGCGCCGAGGGGCAAGGCCGGGGTCAGGAGGCGGTCGGGTCCTCATAGAAGCGGACCGAGCTGAGGATCTTGTCGACCGTCGCGTCGTCCACCTCGTCCTTGACGCCCTTCGCGCCCCACCAGTCCCAGGAGACGTAGTCCCCGGCACCGTTCTGGAAGGCGAAGACGACCGCCTTGCCGTCGCTGGCGCACTTGCCCTTCTGCGGGGAGTTCACGGAGTCGGCCTTGATCAGGCTGCCCGAGACGCCCTGGGCGTTGGTGAAGTCCTTGGCCTTGCCGACCTTCACCGACTTCAGGTCCGGCTCGGTGTAGCCGCCGTAGATCCACCACGGCACGCGGTTCTCGGCGGCCTCCGCCGCGGTCTTCGCGCCGTCCTCGCCCCGGGTGCCGACGCCGGCGAGCGAGGTGTCGTCCTTGCGCCCGTCCTTGTCGGAGTCGTCGGAGCACCACTTGGACTTGTACGCGGCAGGAGCGGACACGGTCGTCATGCCGTGCTGCTTCTTGTCCTTCTTGTCCTTGTAGTCGTACTCGAACCCGATGATCTGGTCCGCGCCACTCGGATCGACCTCCCAGCCCGGCGGGACGTCGAAGACCGTCTTGTGCTTGGTGTTCACCACCGGCTGCCAGCCGGCGATGACCGGCTTGACGGCGCTGTCGCCGCCGCGCGGATTGTCGCCTTCCGGCGCCGACGCGCTCGGCTCCTGGCTCGTGGAGTGCGAGGCGGCGGGCTTCTTGGTGTCCCCGCCCTTCGCGTCGTCGTCCTTGTCCCCGCCGAGCACCAGGAACCCGGTCACCCCGGCCGCGACGACCACGGCGGTCGCCGCGACGATCGCCACGATCTTCGTCCGGTTGCCCCCGCCACCCCCGTCGGGCGGCTGCGGCGTCCCGATCGGTGCCGTCGGCGCGTTCCAGGCCGGCTGCTGCTGGTACGGGCCGGGCTGCTGGTATCCCGGCTGCTGATAGGGGTTCGGCTGCTGGTACCCCGGCTGCTGGTACGGGTTGGCCGTCGGCGGGTTGTTCGGATGGTTCGGGTAGTTCGGGTTGGTCCCGTCCTGCGGGTTCTGCTCGCCCCCGGGCGGCTGCTGTCCTGGCCACATGGCCGTAAACGATAGAGGGTCACGGGCCCGCCGGCGTTCCCGCCCGGTACCGGACGTGCAACGGTTCCGCCCCGGGCGCGAGGATGGCCAAGATTGCTACCGGTGGGTAACATGCGGGCCATGAGCGCAGACCAGATGTCGATCGGCGACATGCTCGCCGCCACGGTGCCGATGGCCCGCACCCTGAACCTCGCCTTCCTCGAGACGACCCCGCAGAAGGCGGTCGTCGCCCTGCCGGACCAGGCGGACTACCACAACCACGTCGGCGGCCCGCACGCCGGCGCGATGTTCACGCTCGGCGAGTCCGCGAGCGGCGCCGTCGTGCTCGCCGCCTTCGGCGAGCAGCTCGCGCGGGCCGTGCCGCTGGCCGTCAGCGCCGAGATCGCGTACAAGAAGCTGGCCATGGGCCGCGTCACCGCCACGGCCACGCTCGGCCGCCCGGCCGCCGACGTGGTGGCCGAGCTGGACGCGGGCGAGCGCCCCGAGTTCCCGGTGAGCATCGCGATCCAGCGGGAGGACGGCGCGGTCACCGGGGAGATGACGGTGGTCTGGACCCTGCGTCCCAACGGCTGAGGCCACGCCCTCGCGCCTCTCCCGCGCTGCGGATGCGGCATCCGCGACGAGCACCCATCCTGGAGACAACGGCTCGAACCGAGGAGGCCGACCATGTCCGTGATGGACAAGCTCAAGCAGATGTTGAAGGGCCACGAGGACCAGGCCGGCAAGGGCGTGGACAAGGCCGGTGACTACGTGGACGGCAGGACCCAGGGCAAGTACAGCGGTCAGGTCGACACGGCCCAGGACAAGCTGAAGGACCAGTTCGGCGGCGACCGCGGGCAGGAACCCCCGGGCCGGCCCTGACCGCCGAGCCGCGCGCCGTCCCACCAGCCCCGCCGCACCCGCGGCGGGGCTGGTGCGCTGTCGCGGCACGTGGCCGGGATCACGTGCTCCGCGCCAGATCACCGCGGCCACCGGTGCACCTCGCGGGAGCCGGCGGCGTCCTAGGGAGAGGTAGGCTGCCCGGCGTGCGCGGCCCGGAGGGGAGCGCACGCCGGCACATGGGTTCTCTGGGTACGGGAGGCGACGTCGTTGCACGTCCAGGAGTGGCTCGACACGATTCCGGCGGTCGCCATCTACGCCCTGGTGGCCGGGGTCATCGGCCTGGAGAGCCTCGGCATCCCGCTGCCCGGCGAGATCGTGCTCGTCTCGGCCGCGCTGCTCTCCTCGCAGCAGGGCGACGTGAACCCGGTCGTGCTCGGGATCTGCGCCACCGCGGGCGCCGTGATCGGCGACTCCATCGGCTACGCGATCGGACGCAAGGGCGGCCGGCCGCTCCTGGCCAGACTCGGCCGCAGGTTCCCCAAGCACTTCGGGCCCGCCCACATCGCCACGGCGGAGCGGTCCTTCGAGAAGTGGGGCATGTGGGCCGTCTTCATCGGCCGCTTCATCGCCCTGCTGCGCATCTTCGCCGGGCCGCTCGCCGGCGTGCTGCACATGCCGTACTGGAAGTTCCTCACCGCGAACCTCCTCGGCGGCGTGGTGTGGGCCGGCGGCACGACCGCCGTCATCTACTACCTGGGCATCGTCGCCGAGGACTGGCTCAAGCGGTTCTCGTACGTGGGGCTCGGCGCGGCCGTGCTGTTCGGCCTCGGCTCGATGCTCTACATGAAGCGGCGCGCGGCGAAGGTGGCCGCCGCCGAACCGGAGACCGTGGCGGCGGGGGAGTAGGGCGCGCCACCCGCGCCCTGCCCGCGTCCCTTCCGGGCTCTATGCGTGGGCCGCCTTGTGGGCCTTGGCCAGATCCACGTACAGGGCGCCGTTCAGCGTGATGCCCTCGCGCTCCTCCAAGGTCAGCTCCCGCCGGACCTTGGCGGGCACGCCCGCCACCAGGGAACCCGGCGGGACCCGCATGCCCTGGGGGACCAGCGCCTGCGCCGCGACGAGGGAGCCCGCGCCGATCACCGCGCCGTTCAGGACGGTCGCGCCCATGCCGATCAGGCAGTCGTCCTCGACCGTGCAGCCGTGCAGCACCGCGTTGTGACCGACGGAGACCCGCTCGCCGACCGAGACCGGGAAACCGGGGTCGACGTGGACCGTGCAGTTGTCCTGGATGTTGCTGTCGGCGCCGAGCTCGATCGGCCCGCAGTCGGCGCGCAGCACCGCCCCGTACCAGACGCTCGCCCCCGCGCGCAGCGTCACCTCGCCGATCACCACGGACGTCGGCGCGGTGAACGCCTCCGCGTGCACCTCGGGGTCCTTGCCGCCGATCCCGGTGACGAGTGCCTGGTGGCCAGTGCTTCCCATCGGGTGTCGCTCCCTACCTCTGCGTGTGCTCGTGTGCGTCGCGCCAGAGCGAACCGTACCCGTGGGGTGAAGATCACAGCCCGTCGAGGTGGGGGCGGGCGGTACGGATGAGTAACGTGGCGCCGTGCCGATGCAGTGGAACGTGTTCTCGTCAGATGGACGGTCCGGCCGGGGCGGGCTTCGCCACCGCGCAGTCCAGGCGGGCTGGCGCTGGGTGCAGCGCACCGGAGCGGTCACCGCCGAGCAGCCGGGCGGCCACCGCTTCGGCGCGATCGGACCCGGCACGAAGCTCGCGTTCCCGCAGGGCACCGTCTTCGGGGAGCCGTGGATCCGGCTGGGCGCCCACTGCATCATCGGCGAACAGGTCACCCTGACCGCCGGGATGATGCCGGACCTCGATCTCGGCCCCGAGCCGATCCTCACCCTCGGCGACGGAGTCGTCATCGGCCGCGGCAGCCATGTCATCGCCGACACGAGCGTGACCGTCGGGCGGGACGTGTACATGGGCCCCTACGTCTACATCACCTCCACCAACCACTCCTACGACGACCCCCACGAGCCCATCGGCAAGCAGTGGCCCCGCATGGACCCGGTCGTGATCGGACCCGGCTGCTGGATCGGCACCGGCGCGGTGATCCTGCCGGGGGCCAGGCTCGGCCGGAACGTCGTCGTCGCGGCCGGGGCCGTGGTCCGCGGCGAGGTGCCGGACCATGCGGTGGTGGCCGGGGCGCCGGCCCGGACCGTGCGGACCTGGGACCCGGCCGCCGGCTGGCAGCCGCCGCTGCGCACCCCGGCGCCGCGGCCGATCCCGTCCGGGGTGACGCCCGAGCAGCTGGTCGCCCTGGGCGAACTGGAGCAGACGCAGGGGCTGTGAGGCCGGACAGGTCCTAGCGCAGGGCCCCCGCGCCCGTCGCCAGGACCGCGGCGGCCACGGCCGCGAGGGCAGGGGAGTCCAGCTTCCACTGCTGCCAGTAGAGCGGGACGTCGACCGGGCGCTGCGGCGCGAGCGCGAGAAGGCGGCCCGCGCGCAGCAGCGGCTCCGCCTGCGCCTCGGGGACCATGCCCCAGCCCAGACCGGTCGCGACGGCCTCGACGAACCCCTCCGACGCCGGGACGGCGTGCCGCACGGCGCTCGCCCCGGCCCCGCCCCACTCCCGTACGAAGAGGTCCTGGAGGTCGTCGCCGCGGTCGAAGGTCAGCACCGGCGCGGCGGCGAGCACCTCGGGCAACGGCCCGTCGAGGTGGCGCGCGGCGAAGTCCGGGTGGGCCGCGGCGATGTAGCGCATCCGGCCCAGAGGGCGTACGGAGCAGCCCGCCACCGGGTCCGGCGACGAGGTGACCGCGGCCATCACCTGGCCGTCCCGGAGCAGCTCCGCGGTACGGGACTCGTCCTCGCGGCGCAGTTCGAAACAGATCCGGGGCGACTGCGGCACCCGCGCGAGCGCGGTCAGGAACCAGGTCGCCAGGGAGTCCGCGTTCACCGCGACCGAGACCCGGGCGGGTCCGGCCTCGGGGCTCATGCCCAGCTCGGCGTGGGCGTCGCGTTCGAGGCGGGCCAGCTGCCGGGCGAACCGGACGACGACCTGCCCCGACTCGGTCGCCCGCACCGGCTTCGTGCGGACCAGAAGGACCCGCCCGGTCCGCTGCTCCAGCGCCTTGACCCGCTGGCTGACCGCGGACGGCGTCACGTGCAGCGCGGCGGCGGCGGCGTCGAACGTGCCCTCGTCGACCACCGCCAGCAAGGTGCGCACCTGATCGAGAGGAAGCTCCGCGGTCATCACACTGGCTAATGATACGTAAAAATCTTTAGCTGTACGTCCAATGATCATCTCCCTAGCCTTGTCGACATGTCCGCTTCTCTCGCCGCCGCGGCCGCCGGCTTCGGCACCGGCCTCTCGCTCATCGTCGCCATCGGCGCCCAGAACGCCTTCGTCCTGCGCCAGGGGGTACGCCGCACCGCGGTCCTCGCCGTGGTCGGCATCTGCGCCCTGTCCGACGCCGTCCTCATCGCGCTCGGCGTCGGCGGCGTCGGCGCCGTGGTCGTCGCGTGGCCGCAGGCCCTCACCGCGATCGGCTGGATCGGCGGCCTCTTCCTGCTCTGCTACGGGGCCCTCGCCGCGCGCCGGGTCGTCCGGCCGGCCGGGGCGCTGCGCGCGGAGGGCGAGGCGGCCGGGTCGCGGCGCCGGGCGGTGCTCACCTGTCTGGCGATGACCTGGCTCAACCCGCACGTCTACCTGGACACCGTGTTCCTGCTCGGCTCCGTCGCCGCCGACCGGGGGCCGCTGCGCTGGACCTTCGGGCTCGGTGCGGTGCTGGCCAGCCTCTGCTGGTTCGCCGCCCTCGGGTTCGGCGCCCGGCTGCTGGGCCGCTTCCTGGCCCGGCCGGCCGCCTGGCGGCTCCTCGACGCTCTGGTCGCCGTCACGATGATCACGATGGGGGCCCTGCTGATCGCCGGCGCCTGAGCCCGGCCGGCGGTCTGCTCCGACGGCGTCCCGAGGTCGCCTTCAAAGGCTGCGTTCCAAGGACGTGCGCGCTCCTGCGATAGTGAACCCCTGATTCGATAGATGTAACGAACAACCAGGAAGCCCGTGGACACCAGCGAGAGCAGCACCGGCACCGGCCCCAAGGACGCGCCCACCGTGGGAGAGGAGCGGCCGCCCCGGCGCGGCTGGCGCCGCTGGGCCATGGACACCCGCCCGCTGCGCATCCCCGCCTACCGCCGCCTGTGGTCGTCCACCATCGTCACGGCGGTCGGCAGCCAGCTCACCGCGGTCGCCGTGCCCAAGCAGATCTACGACATCACCGGCTCCTCGGCCTGGGTCGGCGCCGCGAGCATGGCGGGGCTGCTGCCGCTGATCGTCTTCGCCCTGTGGGGCGGGGCGGTCGCCGACAGCATGGACCGCCGCAAGCTCCTCCTGATCACCAACTGCGGCATCGCCGTGACGTCGGTGCTGTTCTGGGTGCAGGCGGCCGCCGGGCTCGACTCGGTGGCGGCGCTGATGGTCCTGCTCGCGGTGCAGCAGGCGTTCTGGGGGCTCAACGCCCCGGCGCGCAACGCCTCCATCGCCCGCCTGGTCCCCGAGGGCGAACTCGCCGCGGCCAACGCGCTCGGCTCCACCGTCATGCAGACCGGCCAGGTCGTCGGCCCGCTCCTGGCCGGCGTCCTCATCCCGGTCATCGGCCTGCCCGAGCTGTACCTCGTCGACGCGCTGGCGCTGTGCGTCACCGTGTGGGCGGTCTACCGCCTCCCCGCGCTGCCGCCCCGCGACTCCGCGACGAAGCGGCGGGCGGGGGTGCGCGAGATAGCGGCCGGGTTCCGCTACATCTCGGCGCACAAGGTGCTGCTCCTGTCGTTCCTCGCCGACATCATCGCCATGGTCTTCGGCATGCCCCGCGCCCTGTTCCCGCAGCTCGCCGCCGAGACGTACGCCCCCTACGGCGAGGGCCTCGCCCTCGGCCTGCTCTTCGCGGCGATCCCCATCGGGGCGGTGGTCGGCGGGCTGTTCTCCGGCACGTTCTCCCGGGCGCGGCGGCACGGGTGGATGGTGATCGGCGCGGTCATCGCCTGGGGCGCGGCCATCGCGGGGTTCGGGCTGAGCCGGAGCCTGTGGTTCGCCGTGGTGTTCCTGGCGGTGGCGGGGGTCGCGGACATGGTCTCGATGGTCTTCCGCGGGGCGATCCTGCTCTCCGCGGCCACCGACGAGATGCGGGGCCGCATGCAGGGCGTCTTCACGGTCGTCGTGGCGGGCGGGCCCCGGCTCGCGGACGTCCTGCACGGTGCGGCGGGGTCGGCCTTCGGCCCGCGGGCCGCGGTGGTCGGGGGCGGCCTGCTCGTGGTCGTCGCCATGGCGGGCCTGGCCCTGGCGACCCCGGCGCTGCGCCGCTACCGCATCTGACCCCGGGCGGGACCGCGCGCGCTTCGCCCCGCCCGCCGCCGAAGTACAGTTCGCTGAACCTTCCGGTGCACCCACCGCGGTGCAGCCCCCGCCTCGCCTCAGCCAGAACCTTGGACGGAATGTGTCGGACCTCGACCTCCTGACCCAGTCGCTCGCCCGCAACGTCAGACACTGGCGCGCCGAGCGCGGCTTCACCCTGGACGTGCTCGCCACCCGCGCCGGCGTCAGCCGCGGCATGCTCATCCAGATCGAGCAGGCCCGCACCAACCCCAGCATCGGCACGGTCGTGAAGATCGGCGACGCGCTCGGCATCAGCATCACCACACTGCTCGACTACGAACAGGGCCCCAAGGTCCGCATCGTCCCCGCCGACCAGGCCGTCCGGCTCTGGTCGACGGAGGCGGGCAGCTACCACCGCCTGCTCGCCGGAACCGAGGCCCCGGGCCCCCTGGAGATGTGGGACTGGCTGCTCCAGCCCGGCGACGGCAGCCCCTCCGACCCGCACCCCCAGGGCACGGTCGAACTGCTCCATGTCACCGAGGGCGAACTGACCCTCGTGGTGGACGGCACCCACCACCGCGTCCCCGAAGGGGCGAGCGTCACCTTCGAGGCGGACGTACCCCACGAGTACCGCAACGACGGCGCCGTACCGGCCCGGCTGGTCATGGCGGTGTCGGTGCCGTTCGTACGCTGAGACATCCGCCGCCCGCGTACGCGGCGGCTGTTAGCGTGCCGCCATGCGCGCACCCATCGGGACGTTCGACGACGCCCGCCCCGCCCCCGACGCCCTCGACCTGCTGACCGCGCCCGTCGCGGCCGCCGTCCGGCACTGGCGCGACGGGGCGGTAGCGGCCCGGGACCTGGTCTTCGTCGACACGGAACCGGAGTGGGCGGACACAGCGACGTTCGCCGAGCACTACGGCCTCGAACTCCTCGCGCAGTCCGCGAACTGCGTGGTCGTCGCGGGCAAGCGCGGGGGAGAGACCACACTCGCCGCGTGCGTCGTCCTCTCCGCCACCAAGGTCGACGTCAACGGGGTGGTGCGCCGCCAACTCGGGGCGCGCAAGGCGTCGTTCGCCGCGATGGACACGGCGGTCGGCGAGACCGGCATGGAGTACGGCGGCATCACCCCCATCGGCCTCCCGGCGGGCTGGCCGGTCCTGGTCGACGCCGCCGTCGTCGACCTCCCGCACGTCCTGATCGGCAGCGGCACGCGCCGCGGCAAGCTGATCGTCCCGGGCAAGGCCCTTGCGCAGCTGCCGGGCGCCACGGTCCTGGACGACCTCGGGGTCGCGGTCCCGCACGCCTAGCGCGGTCCCGGACTCCACCCCGGCGCCCACCCCGTGCTCTCCCGCACCACCAACCGCGTGGGCACCAGCGTCGTCCCCCGCTCCGCCTCGCTCTCCCGCACCTGCCGCAGCGCGCTCTCCACGCAGCGCCGCCCCACCTCCGCGAAGTCCTGGTGGACGGTGGTCAGCGGCGGGAGGAAGGAGCCGGAGTCGGGGATGTCGTCGAAGCCGATCACGGAGACGTCCCCGGGCACCCGGCGGCCGCGCTCGTCGAGGGCGCGCAGGAGGCCCAGGGCCATCTGGTCATTGGCCGCGAACACGGCGGTGCAGTCGGCCTGTTCGGCCAGGCGCAGCCCCGCGCGGTAGCCGGACTCCGCCGACCAGTCACCGCGCACGAGCGGCGGCGGCAGCCGCCCCGCGCTCTCGAGCGCCTGCCGCCAGGCGTCCGTCCGCCGCTGGGCGGCGTAGGACTCCGAGGGCCCCGCGAGGTGCCAGACCGTCTCGTGCCCGAGGCCGAGAAGGTGGCGGACGGCGTCGCGCGTGCCACCGGCCTGGTCCGTGTCGACCACCGCGTACCGGTCCCCGGCGTCGGAGTCCGCGACGACGACCTTCACGTGCGGCGGCAGGGACAGCCGCGCGGAGTCCAGGAGGTGGACCTCCATGATGACGATGACGGCGTCGACGGCCAGTTCGCCCAGGCGGGAGAAGGCGCCGCGCAGCTCGTCCTGGGTGGGGACGGCGACGGGCAGCAGCGTCACCGCGTAGCCCTCGTGCGCGGCCGATGTCGCGATCGCCTCCAGGGTGCGCATGTTGCCCGTGGTGGAGAGGGTGAAGGTGATGACGCCGATCGTGCGGAAGTCGCCGCGTTTGAGGGCCCGGGCGGCGCTGTTGGGCCGGTAGCCGAGTTCGTCCATCGCCGCGCGCACCCGCTGCCGGGTCTCCTCGTGGACGCCGGGAAAGCCGTTCGAGACGCGGGAGACGGTCTGCGAGGAGACCCCCGCGACCCGGGCGACGTCCGCCATCGACGCGTTCTGTGTACGGCGGCGCCCGCCTGTGGCCCCACCGCGCGCCGGGGCGCCGTCCGTTGCTCCCACCGTCTCCCTCACCAGCCGTGTTCCCGCGGTTCCTGGATGTCCTCGACGACCCTTGACCGTCGTCACCGGGGCAGTGTAGACATGCCGCCACCGAATGTTTACGTAAACATAGCAGCCCACGGCCTCTTGCGCGGATCGATGTTTACGCAAACATCCATCGGGACGCGCGATGCCGAGCCTGGGGACGGGACGTATGGACAGGGAATCCGGATGACGACGCTTCAGCCGGCGGCCACGGGCCGCCACCCGGCGCGGCCGGTGGCGCGCCGCACCCGCCGCCCGCGCCGCTCATGGACGGGCTGGGGGTTCATCGGCCCCTTCGTGCTCGTCTTCGCCCTGGTGTTCCTCGCGCCCCTGGCGTACTCGGTCTACCTGAGCCTCTTCCGCACCCAGCTCATCGGCGGCACCACCTTCGTGGGCCTCGACAACTACCGACAGGCGCTCCAGGACGGCCAGTTCTGGGACGGCGTCGCCCGGGTCGGACTGTTCCTGCTGGTCCAGGTGCCGATCATGCTGGGCGTCGCGCTGCTGGTGGCCCTCGCGATCGACAGCGGCCGGCTGTACGGCAAGGACTTCTTCCGGATCTCCGTCTTCCTGCCCTACGCCGTGCCCGCCGTCGTCGCCACCCTCATGTGGGGCTTCATGTACGGCCCGCGCTTCGGTCTGGTCGGCGACCTCAACGACGCGTTCGGGCTGAGCCTGCCCGACCCGCTCTCCTCCGGGCTGATCCTCGCCTCCATCGGGAACATCGTCACGTGGGAGTTCGTGGGCTACAACATGCTGATCTTCTACTCCGCCCTGCGCGTGATCCCGCACGCGCTCTACGAGGCGGCCGAGATCGACGGCGCGGGCCAGTGGCGGGTCATCTCCGCGATCAAACTCCCGGCGATCCGCGGCGCCCTCGTCATCGCCACGATCTTCTCGGTCATCGGCAGCTTCCAGCTCTTCAACGAGCCCGCGATCCTCCAGAAGCTCGCGCCGAACGCCCTCACCACCGACTACACCCCGAACTACTACACGTACTCGCTGTCCTTCTCCGGCCAGCAGCACAACTACTCCGCGACGGTCGCCATCGTCATGGGCGTGCTCACCATGGCCGTCGCCTACGCCGTCCAGCTGCGCGGCATGCGCAAGGGAGCGTGACCCCGATGCCGGAACCGACGGCCACCACCCACACCGTCGCCGCCCGCACCGGAGCGCCCCGCAGGCCCGCCGCACCCCGGCTGCGCACACCGCGCAGGCCCGGCCCGGCCCGCCCGCGGCGCAGCGTCCTGCTGACCGTGCTCACCGCGATCGTCCTCCTCTACAGCCTCGTACCCCTGCTGTGGCTCGTCATCAGCGCCACCAAGACGCAGGAAGGTCTGGCCGGCTCGTTCGGCCTGTGGTTCGACGGGGACTTCGCCCTGCTGGACAACGTCCGCCGGACCTTCACCTACCAGGACGGCGTCTTCGGCCGCTGGCTCCTCAACACGCTGCTGTACGTGGTGGTCGGCGCGGGCGGTGCCACGTTCCTGGCCGTCCTCGGCGGCTACGCGCTCGCGAAGTTCCGGTTCCCCGGCAAGCGGGCCGTGTTCGCCGTCGTGATCGGCGCGGTCGCGGTGCCCACCACCGCGCTCGCCGTCCCGACGTTCCTGATGTTCAGCAAGATCGGTCTGACCGACACCCCGTGGGCCGTCATCATCCCGTCGCTGATCTCGCCCTTCGGCCTGTACCTGATGTGGGTGTTCGCCACCGAGGCGATCCCCGCCGAGCTGATGGAGGCGGCGCGCATCGACGGCGCGGGCGAGGTGCGGACCTTCTTCCAGGTCGCGCTGCCGCTGCTGGCGCCCGGCACGGTGACCGTGCTCCTCTTCACCACCGTCGCCACCTGGAACAACTACTTCCTGCCGCTGATCATGCTGAAGGACCCCGACTGGTACCCGCTGACCCTCGGCCTCGACGCCTGGAACAAGCAGGCCCAGACGGCCGGCGGCGAGGCGGTCTTCAACCTGGTCGTCACCGGTTCACTGCTCACGATCGTGCCGTTGATCGCCGCTTTCCTGCTGCTCCAGAAGCACTGGCAGTCCGGACTCGCCGCCGGGAGCGTCAAGGAGTAGCCGCGGCAGGGCGGTCGCCGCCGCCGTGCCCCGCACACCCCGCCGCACCGGCACCCCTCCGTAGCCACCACGACGAAGTGGAAGACCCAGCATGTTCCAGCACACCCGGCGCCTCGTGCGCGGTATAGGTCTCGTCGCGGCTCTCGCCCTCGGGGCGAGCGCCTGCGGCGGCTCCGACGACGACAGCTCCGGCCAGAAGCAGGTGGGCGCGGCCGACCTCCGGGCCGCCCTGAAGAAGGGCGGCACCGTCACGGTGTGGGCGTGGGAGCCCACCCTGAAGCAGGTCGCCGCCGACTTCGAGAAGAAGTACCCGAAGGTCCACATCGAGCTGGTCAACGCGGGCACCAACAACGACCAGTACAAGGCCCTGTCGAACGCGATCTCGGCGAAGAAGGGCGTCCCGGACGTCGCGCAGATCGAGTACTACGCGCTCGGCCAGTACGCCCTGACCAAGCAGATCGCCGACCTCAGGCCCTACGGCGCCGAGAAGCTGGCGGACGCCTACTCGCCGGGTCCGTGGAACGCGGTGCGGTCCGGCGACGGTGTCTACGGACTGCCCATGGACTCCGGCCCGATGGCGCTCTTCTACAACAAGAAGGTCTTCGACAAGTACAAGATCGCCGTCCCGACGACCTGGGACGAGTACGTGGAGGCCGCCCGCACGCTGCACAAGGCGGACCCGAAGGCGTACATCACCAGCGACGTCGGCGACGCGGGCCTGACCACCAGCCTGCTGTGGCAGGCCGGTTCGCACCCGTACAAGGTCGACGGAACCAAGGTCGGCATCGACTTCACCGACGCGGGCGCGAAGAAGTACACCGCCACCTGGCAGCGGCTGATCGACGACAAGCTCCTCTCCCCGGTCGTCGGCTGGAGCGACGACTGGTACAAGGGCCTGGGCGACGGCACCATCGCCACCCTGCCCATCGGCGCGTGGATGCCCGCCAACTTCGCCTCCGGCGTCAAGGGCGCGGCCGGCGACTGGCGCGTCGCCCCGCTGCCGCAGTGGACCAAGGGCGCGCACGCCTCCTCCGAGAACGGCGGCAGCTCGCTCGCGCTGCCCGCGCTCGGCAAGGACAAGGAGCTGGCGTACGCCTTCGTGGAGTACGCGAACTCCGGGGCGGGCGTACAGACCCGTATCAAGAACGGCGCGTTCCCGGCCACCACGAAAGACCTGAACTCCTCGTCGTTCCAGGACACCCCGTTCCCGTACTTCGGCGGTCAGAAAGCCAACAAGATCTTCGCCGAGTCCGCGCAGAACGTGCCCGCCGACTGGAAGTACCTGCCCTACCAGGTGTACGCCAACTCGATCTTCAACGACACCGTCGGCAAGGCCTACATCTCCGGCACGAAGCTGTCGGCGGGACTGAGGTCGTGGCAGGACGCCTCCGTGAAGTACGGCACCGAACAGGGCTTCACGGTCGAGAAGTAGCCCCGCGCGCCCGAACGACCCCGCTCCACCGGAAGGACCCCGATGACCGGCCCCCGCACCACCCGTTTCCCGTACGCGAAGGGCCCCGACGGCGCCCGCAGGATCGGGTACGGCGCCGACTACAACCCCGAGCAGTGGCCGCGGGAGGTGTGGCGGGAGGACGTCCGGCTGATGCGCGAGGCCGGGGTGAACATCGTCTCCCTGGCGATCTTCTCCTGGGCAAGGATCCAACCCACCGCCGACAGCTGGGACTTCACCTGGCTCGACGAGGTGATGGACCTGCTGCACGCGGGCGGGATCGGCGTCGACCTGGCCACCGCCACCGCGTCCCCGCCGCCCTGGCTCACCACCGCCCACCCCGGGATCCTGCCGGTGACCGCCACCGGAGAGACGCTCTGGCCCGGCGCACGCCAGCACTGGCGGCCCACGTCACCCGTCTTCCGGGACCACGCGCTGCGCCTCGTGCGCGCGCTGGCCACCCGGTACGCCGGCCACCCGGCCCTCGTCGCCTGGCACGTCAACAACGAGCTGGGCTGCCACAACGTCTACGACTACTCCGACGACGCGGCCCGCGCCTTCCGCGCCTGGCTGCGCCGCCGCTACACCACGCTCGACGCGCTCAACCACGCCTGGGGCACCGCCTTCTGGTCCCAGCGCTACAGCGACTGGGACCAGCTCCTGCCGCCGCGGCTCGCGGCCTCGCACCCCAACCCGACCCAGCAGCTCGACTTCAAGCGGTTCTCCTCCGACGCCCTCAAGGAGCACCTCGTCGCCGAGCGCGCGGTGCTGCGCGAACTGACCCCGCGCACCCCCGTGACCACCAACTTCATGGTCATGGGCGGTACCAGGGGCATGGACTACGCGGACTGGGCCGGCGAGGTGGACTTCGTCGCCAACGACCACTACGTCGTCCCCGGACCGCAGGACCGCGACGAGCTGTCCTTCGCAGCCAGCCTCACCAGCGGGATCGCGGACCACCAGCCCTGGTTCCTCATGGAGCACTCCACCAGCGCCGTGAACTGGCAGCCGGTCAACCTCGCCAAGAAACCGGGCGAGCTGGCGCGCGACTCGCTGCTGCACGTGGCACACGGCGCCGACGCCGTCTGCTTCTTCCAGTGGCGGCAGTCGGCGGCCGGCGCCGAGAAGTACCACTCGGCGATGGTCCCGCACGCCGGGTCCGACAGCGCGCTGTTCCGGTCCGTCGCGGAGCTGGGCCGCACCCTCGACGCGCTCGCACCGGTCGCCGGGTCGGTGCGCGAGGCCGCGCGCGTCGCTCTGCTCTTCGACTGGGACTCGTGGTGGGCCGCCGAGCACGACTCCCACCCCACCACGCGCCTCGGCTACCACCGCGAGGCCCTCGACTGGTACTCCGCGCTGCTGCGCCTCGGCGTCCGCGCCGACGTCGTGCCCGCCCACCGCACCAATCTCGCCTCGTACGACGTCGTGATCGCGCCCGTCCTGCACGTGGTGCCGCAGCCGCTCGCCAAGGAGCTGACCCGCTACGCCGAGTCCGGCGGCCACCTCGTCACCACGTACTTCTCCGGCGTCGTCGACGAGAACGACCACGTGTGGCTCGGCGGCTACCCCGGGGCGCTGCGGGAGCTGCTCGGCATCCGCGTCGAGGAGTTCGGCCCGCTGCCCGACGGCGACAGCGTCGCCCTCGACGACGGGACGACCGGGACGGTGTGGACCGACCGGATCGACGTGACCGGCGCGGACGTCGAGGTGCTCGCCCGCTACCGCACCGGCAGCCACACCGGCCGCCCCGCCGTCACCCGCCGGTCCACCGGCGCGGGTTCGGCCGCCTACGTCTCCACGCGCCTGGGCGTCGACGGGCTCACCGCCCTCCTGCCGGGCCTGCTCGCCCCGGCCGGCGTGGAGTCGGAGCTCCCGCCGCAGGCCCGCGGGCTCGTGGAGCCGGCCGCGCGCCGCGACGCGGACCACCGCTACCTCTTCCTGGTCAACCGGAGCGACACGGCCGTGCCGGTGCCCGGGATCACCGGTGACGTGCTCATCGGCCCGGACCCGGCGGACGGGCTCGTCCTGCCGCCGCGGGCGGTCGCGGTCCTGCGCCAGCCCGGCCACTGACCCACACCGTGCGGTACGAACGGTCGGCCGCCGAAGGCGGTATGTGTGCACCGATGCCGCCGACGGCCGGCGGGCAGGCCAGGGACCCGGTCGACCGGCGGGAACGCCCGCGCCTCCGACGGCTCACCCGGAGCCGCGCGCGCCCCGGCTGTTGTCTAGGCTCGGTCGGGGCGACCACCGAGGAGAGGCGAGGACGTCATGATGAGGGAGCGGCTGACCGTAGCGGTCCTGGGCACCGGCATCATGGGCGCGGCCATGGCCCGCACCATCGCGCGAGCCGGACACACCGTCCGCGCCTGGAACCGCACCCGCGCCAAGGCCGAACCGCTCGCCGCCGACGGCGTACGCGTCGTCGGCGCCCCGGCCGAGGCGGTGACGGACGCCGACGTCGTCCTGACGATGCTCCACGACGGTCCGGCCGCCCTGGACGTCATGCGGCAGGCCGCAGACGGGTTGCGGCCCGGCACCCTCTGGGTGCAGTCCACGACGGCGGGCCTCGACGGGCTCGGCGACCTGGCCGCCTTCGCCGCCGCCCACGGCCTCGTCCTCTTCGACGCGCCGGTGCTCGGCACCCGCCAGCCCGCCGAGGCCGGGGAACTGCTGGTCCTGGCCGCGGGCCCGGCCGCCCACCGGGACGCGGTGGCCCCCGTCCTCGACGCCATCGGCTCCCGCACGGTGTGGACGGGGGAGGACGGCGCGGCCGGTTCGGCGACGCGGCTGAAACTCGTGGCCAACAGCTGGGTGCTGGCCGCGACGAACGCGGCCGGCGAGGTGCTCGCCCTCTCCCGGGCCCTCGGCGTCGACCCGCAGCACTTCTTCGACGCCATCGCGGGCGGCGGCCTCGACCTGCCCTACCTGCGCCTCAAGGCGGGCCTGGTCCTGGAGGACCGGCTGACCCCGGCCCAGTTCGCGGTCGACACGGCGGCGAAGGACGCCCGCCTCATCGTCGAGGCGGGCCGCAGCCACGGCATCCGCCTCGACGTCGCCGAAGCGAGCGCGGCCCGCCTGACCCGGGCGGCGGAGCAGGGGCATGGGCAGGAGGACATGGCGGCGGCGTACTTCGCGTCGTTCGAGGGACGCTGCGACCGCTGAGCGGCGCGCGTGCCGCGCGGCACCGGCGTCATCGCGGACCTCGCCGCAACAGCGCCCGCAGCATCTGCCGGGCGGGCCGGACCACGGCGACCACGACCACCGCGCCGGCCACGGCGGCCAGGGCCGAGATCAGGAAGAGGCGGGGGTGTGGCTCTCCCCAGACGGCGGCGGAGGAGAAAGCGATGCCGATGGGCAGACCCAGGATCGTCAGCAGGCCGAGCGCCGCGTTGACGCCGCGATTGGTCACGGCCTCGACGAGGCGGGCCGCGTCGGAGAGTTCACTGATGATGTTGTCGAGCAGGGCCGGCAGCGCGTGCTGGTCCTGGAACTGCCGGAGCAGCTCGTTCCCCTTGCCGCGGACGGTGACGTGGCTGAACCAGAGGCGACGCCGGACGTTCATGAGCCGGTGTTCCAGAGAGGCGAGGGCGTCGGCGTCGAGCCTGCCGGCGGGGGTGCTCGCCACCGCGTTCGCCACCTCGTTCAGCGCATACAGCTGCATGACGCCGATCAGGACGGCATCCAGGTAGATGCTGTGTACGTGTGCTTCCGCGAGGGCGTGGAAGCCCTCGTCCTCCCGGTCGGGAGTCATCCCCACGAAGGCGGCGCCCTCGCGCAGGACGAGGGCCCGCCAGTCGGCGGAGAACACCACCGTGCCCGAGCGGACGGCGGGCTCGTCCGGGTCGGGGGCGAAGCGCTCCTCGGAGCAGGCGGAAGCCAGGAGCCACAGCCACTGGTCCACGGGTGACCAGCCGGTGTAGGGGGCGGACATGACGGGCGCGGGCCGGTCCTCGAAGGTCACGTGGGCCAGCGTCCGGGCCCGGGTGCTCGACTCCACCAGCTGTGTCCCGGCCGGGAGCAGCGCTTGCAGCGCGTCGCGCCCCGTCCCGCTCGGAGTGCTCGCGGTGGCGAGCCGGGAGAGCCGTTCGAGGGCGGGTACGGGGCTCGCACCGGGGGAGCCAGGGTCGGTCAGATCGACGTGGAGGACGGCGAGGCCGAGCCCGTCGCGCACCAGCGGCATGCGCAGGATCTCCACGCCGCGTACGCAGGCGCCGGTGAGCGGTACGGGCGTGGCGAACTGGCGGTGCCAGCGCACGGGAGCGCCGTCCGTCCCGTAGAGCACTTCTTGCAGCCGCGACTCGAAATACGTGAGGCGGAGTTCGCGATCGGCGGCCTCCGCGCGCCGGGGGAGGCGGACCGGGTAGGGCCCGGGACGCCAGGGTGCCGGTGGCTTCGTCAGGCGGACCTCGAAGATCACGCAGCCCGAACCGCGGCGCAGACGCACGCGTCCTCCTCAGGTGGATGCACTCGTGGCCGTCCAGAGGTCGATCAGATCGTGCGCCAACTCCGCGGCACCGGCCGCAAGCAGCGGAGAATCCCAGCTGAAGCCAGCTCCGCGGGCCCCCAGGACGACCCCGCCCCGGTCCTGGACGAGCGCGATACCCGCCGCCACGTCCCACGGCTTCGGGGCGAGGCACACGCAGGCGTCCAGCCAGCCCTCGGCGACGCCGACCAGGTCCATGCTCATCGCGCCCAGCATGCGGACGCGGTAGGCATCGGCGTGCAGCCTTCCCACGAACGAGGCGGTGACGGCGGGGTCCCCGGAGCCCGTGCCGGTGAGGCCGACGACGGCGTCGGACAGGTGGCGGACCTCGGAAGGTGTTCCGTCCTGGGTGGTCGGACCCCGCGTGCTCCAGCGGCGGCCGAGGGCGGGTGCGTCGATGACGCCCAGAACCGGCCTCCCGCCGTCGACCAGAGCCAGCGACACGGAGTAGAAGGGTGCTCCGCGGGCGAAGTTCATCGTGCCGTCGATCGGGTCGAGGACCCAGCAGCGGGACGGCAGCGCCCTTTCCGGTCCAGCCCCGGCCGGCGCGGCCGCCTCCTCGCCGACCAGCGGAATGTCGGGGGTCCGCGCCCTCAGGAGATCCGTCACGAGGGACTGGACGCCGAGGTCGGCGTCGGTGACCTCCTCTCCTGTCGGCTTGTACCGCGTCGCCGAGAGCCGGCGGCCCGCACGGTCGAGCCACGCGGTCGCGGCGGCTGCGGCTTCCTCGGCGCAGGGAAGCAGCGGATGGTCGCGGTTCACGGAACGTTCAGCGGGCGCTCGGCCAGAACCCGGGCGTGCGCGCCGTTCTCCCCCATGACGTAGCAGCTCATCCGGTCGAAGACCCAGTCCTGGGCGACCTCGGTGCGCGTGGACGCGGTGTCGACGATGGTCCGGGCGGCCTGTTCGCCGGTCCGCCCCAGTGTGATGTGCGGGGCGTAGGCCGCACCGGTGTAGCGGTAGCCGTAACGGGCATAGCTGGTCCGCTCGGCTTCGGTGTACTGGGAGGTGTCCTTCGTCGTGTCGAAGGCACTCCGGTCGAGGTGGGGCGTCAGGACGGCGAGCGTCGTCTCCTGCAACGTGTCGAGGACGGGCGGGCGCGTGAGACCGAGGAACACCCAGCCCGTCGGCTGGTAGTGGATCCCGGTGAAGCCGAGGTGGAGTTCGGCCGGCAGGCTCAGGGCCGTCCCGATGCGCTCCAGGTCCTGCTCCGGGACCAGGGATTCGGCGAACGGGCCCTGGAACACCGTGACATGGGGCAGATTGCCGTCCGGTGCCAGCGGTGGCTGCAACCCGTGGTCGGTGCCCAGCGCGCGCTGTATCCGGATCGCGGCCCGGAGATGGTCGGCACGGGGGAGCAGGGCTACGCCCAGCCACCTGGTCATGGATGTGCTCCAATCTTCATGATCACGTGCGATGCCGCATCGAGGCCTTGGCGCAGACAGGTTACGGGCGACGCGCCGTGCAGCCACGCGGCGATGACACCCGCGTCGAAGGCGTCGCCGCCACCGGTCCGGTCCACCGGCCGCAACTCCCGCGTCCCCTCGTGGAACAGCGCACCCTCCGGTGTCGCCCACAGGGCGCCGCGCGCGCCCAGTGTGAGGACCACGTGGCGCCCGACCGACACCGCCAGCTGACGCGCCGTGGCCTGCGGGTCGCCGGCCACGGCCCCCGGGAGGCGTGCCGCTTCGTCCGCGTTCATGAAGTGCAGGGCGGGGACCGGCCCGAGCGGCGTCATGTCCCGTCCGTTCCACTCGACGGAGACGGTGCATCCGGCCCGGTCGGCGAGATCGGTGAGCCGCGCCAGCGAAGCACTGGGTTCACCGACGAGGTGTACGTGGTCGGCGGTCGCCATGTCGTCCACCGTGACGGAGGCGAGCGCCCTCTCTCGGTCCGCTCCCGCGAAGGTCATCATCCGTTTGCCGCCGGAGTCGGAGAAGACGACGGCCATGCCGGTGCGGTGTGCACCGTCCGTGTGGACGAGGGAGACGTCGACACCCCCGGCCCGCAGTTCGTCCAGGCAGAGCCGGCCGGGCAGGTCGTTCCCGACCGCGGACACCAACCGGACGGCGCAGCCCGCGCGGGCCAAGCCGATGGCCGTGTTCGCGGCCGAACCACCGGGAGCCGCGCAGTAGTCACCGCCCCGCAGCTTCTCGTGGGCGCCGGGCAGCCGCTCGGACCGGATGATGATGTCGAAGTTCGTCGCGCCCACGACGAGTACGCGCGGAGCCGTCACGGTTCCCCCAGCCGGTAGCTCTCGAAGAGCACGTGCCGTACGAGGCGCTCGCGGCTCTCCGGGGTGTTGTCGATGGGGAAGCTGGCATGGGCGACGAGATCCCGTACGAGGGTTTCGAAGCGCCCGGTGTCGGATGCCAGATCATGGAAGGTGCGCATCAGGTCGTGGTGGAGTTCGGCGGCGTCCATCTCCACTTCCTGGAGCCAGTTCCTGTTGGCGATGAGGACGTTGGCCGCGGCCGACCGCAGCCGGCGCTGGGCGGCCGGCGTGAGAGCGGTCGAGTCGAGGAGTTCGAAGTACCGGTCGTCGTCGCGGGCGTGCATCCGCAGGTTCTGGCCGCCGACGGCGAGGATGTCCTTGTTCAGGTGGAACAGTTCGAGGCCGAGGTGGTGCGGGACGTCGACGATCTCCACTCCGAGGTCCCGTAATCCGGCTTCGTCGGTGGCCAGAGCCGAGAGGATGTTGCCGAACATGTCGCTCTGTCGGGGCACCGCGATCTGCGCGCCGGAAGGATCGGCGAGGAACTCCTCGGCCGTGACACCACCCCAGCGTCCGGCGCGGGCCGCCAGCAGATAGAAGTTGTGGCCCCCCATCGAGTAACCGACGCGGCCCACGGTGACGACCCCGGAACGGACCTCGTCGCTCTGCTCGGTCATCCGGCGGACACGCTGCTCGTTGTAGACGGCCACGTCGAGATTGCGTGCGGCCACGCCCGTGACCAAACCGTCCGACCAGGGGAGCTGGAGGTGGGCGACCCGGTGGCCGCGCCGCTCCACGAGGAGATCGAGGCCCGTACCGAGCAACACCGCCTTGACCACGATCAGCGTGGAGTCCGCGAGGCGGGTCGTGCACCGGCTGCGTGGTGTGGCGGCCAGCCAGCTGCGGCTCTCGTGGTCGGCCTGCGAGGCGGTCTCCTTCGAGTACCAGGAGGCCAGCTGGGTCAGGGCCTGAAGGCACGGCTGGATGTCCTCGGCGGAGATCTCGTCCCCGGCCGCCGCGTGCGCGTGACTGCCGAAGTTGCCGTAGTTCTGGATGGTGCGGACCGCGAGGACGACCTTCGGCGGCACGACGGCGCTGGTCCCCAGCACAGTGAGCAGGGCTTCGAGGGTCGGCTTGGCGCCGATCGCCTGACGCATGGCTACATCCATGAGGATCGCCTCGGCCGCCCTGCGCGCCGTGCTGAGAAAGACCTCAGGATCCTTCTGCGCGTATCCCAGGGCCTTCTTGTACAGGCGGAGCGGTTCCCCCTCATTGCCCATGACGTGACGTCAGCACCCCCCAGCTGTTACGGGCACGCTATCAAGTCCCGTCACAGCCGGGGAAGTTGTTGTCACCCCTGCGTGACGAGGCCGCTCACCCCAACCGCGGCAGCTCGATCGCCGGGCACCGGTCCATCACCATGTCCAGGCCCGCCGCCCGCGTCCGTGCCCACGCCTCCTCGTCGATGACGCCGAGCTGGAACCAGACGGCCTTCGCGCCGATTGCCGTCGCCTCGTCCGCGACCGGGCCCGCCAGGTCGCTGTTGACGAAGACGTCGACCACGTCGACCGGGAAAGGGATCGCGGCCAGCGTCGGGTAGCCCGGCTCGCCGTGGACCGTCTCCGCCTTCGGGTGGACGGGCACGACCCGCTTGCCGTGGCGCTGCAACACCTCGGCGACGCCGTACGCGGCCCGTGAGCGGTTGGACGAGAGGCCGACGACGGCCCAGGTGTCGCCGGACTCCGTGAGGATCTTCCGGATGGTGGCTGGATCGGCGTACATGGTGGCTCCCTCGGTCGCCGCAGAACTGCCTGTCTGCGGTCAACCGTGCGGGAGCGCCGCGGATTCCGGCCGGGTGGCGGGAGCGCGGCCCATTGACGCGCCGCGGGTTCGCTTCTACGGTCCCGTCCGAAGTCGCGTCCGGCGTCCGGTATGTCGAACGGACGGGGTGGTCGCGTCCGGTCCCGACGCGTCAAGGAGCCCCCGCGTGAGCCGTGTCCCCGGCCGCACCTTCGGCCACACCCCCCGTCGCACCCGAACCGCCCCCGGCCGCCGCACCCCGGGCCGGGTCTCCCGCCGCACCGGAACCGCCCTCGCCGCCGTCCCCGCCGCCCTGCTCCTCGCCCTGGTCCCGTCGACCGCCTCCGCGTACCCGAACCCCGGACGCGTCACGGGCTCCACCGTCGTGCACGACCCCACCATGATCCGTACCCCGGCGGGGCAGTACCTGCTCTACGCGACCGGCGGCGGGCTCGGGTTCCGTACGTCCGGGGACCGGATCGCCTTCTCGGCCGGGGCCGATGCCTTCGGCGCCAAGCCGTCCTGGTGGTCGGCGTACGCGAGCGAGGCGTGGGCGCCCGACATCTCCTACCACGGCGGCAAGTACCTGATGTACTACGCCGTCTCCACCTTCGGGTCCAACAAGTCCGCGATCGGGCTCGCGGGTTCGAGCACCGGGCTGCCCGGCTCCTGGACGGACTACGGCGTCGTCTACACCTCGACCACGTCGAGCGACTACAACGCCATCGACCCGAACCTCTTCGTCGACGGCGACGGCACGTGGTGGCTGTCCTTCGGGAGCTGGTGGACCGGCATCAAGATGATCCGGATCGACCCGGCCACCGGCAAGCAGTACGAGGGTGACACCGCCCGCCGCTCCCTCGCCTCCCGGCCGACCGGGACCAAGGCCGTCGAGGCCCCGTACGTCGTCAGGCACGGCAGTTACTACTACCTGTTCGCCTCCTACGACGTCTGCTGCGCGGGCACCTCCTCCACGTACAAGGTGAAGGTCGGCCGGGCGAGCAGGGTGACCGGCCCCTACTACGACAAGAACGGCGTCGCCCTGACCGACAACGGCGGCACCCCCGTCCTGGAGTCGCACGGCAGCGTCATCGGGCCCGGCGGGCAGTCCGTCACGCACGACACCGACGGCGACCTCCTCGTCTACCACTACTACGACGGGAACGACGGCGGCACGCCCAGGCTCGGGATCAACCTGCTCGACTGGAGCAGCGGGTGGCCCGTCGCCTACTGACGCACCGGCCTCAGCCGACGTGGACGCGCGGCCTGTGCGTCAGGTCCGGCTCCGCGCGGCGCAGCACCTCGCGGGTGACCGGGGCCACCTCACCGTCACCGAAGACGAGGAAGCGCAGCAGGTGGCTGACGGGGTGGCCCTCGGTCCAGTTGAAGTAGGCGTGCGGGACCCGGCCGGTACGGTCGCGCAGGGCCATCAGGACCGCGGCCAGGGTGTTGGGGACGCCGGGACCGTGGACGCGCAGGCGGCGCACCCCGTGCTTCTCCTCGCCGTGCACGGTCAGGTCCTCGGTGAAGTCGGAGGAGTCCTGCACGAAGACCTCCAGGAAGAGCACCGGGCCGCCCTCGGGGATGTGGGTGGCCTCGCGCTGGGCGTACTCCTTGTCGCGGTACGCGGCGGTGCTGTGCTCCTGCGGCTCGTTGGCGATGAGCCGCAGCGGGCCCCGCGCCGCCGCCTCGTCGACGAGCCGCGCGGCCGTGTCGTCGAAGGTGATCGCGCCCGCGCGCAGTTCGAAGGCGCGGTGCACGCGTGAGGCGAAGGAGGAGAGCAGGATCGCCACGATGAAGATCAGGGCGATCTTGATGCCGTCGGGGCGTTCGACGACGTTCGTGACGAGCGTATAGGCGAAGACCGCGGTGATCGTGCCGAAGCCGAGCGCGGCCCGCCGGTGGCCGTGCCGGTGCACGGCGACGGTCGAGGCGAACGACGCGGACAGCATGAGGACCAGGACACCGGTGGCGTAGGCGCCGGACTGGTCGTCCACGTTCGCGTTGAACCACAGGGTGATGGCGACGGCCGCCGCCATGAAGGTGAGGACCAGGGGGCGCACGGCCCGCGTCCATTCGGGGGCCATGCCGTAGCGCGGGAGGTAGCGGGGGACGAGGTTGAGCAGCCCGGCCATGGCGGAGGCGCCCGCGAACCACAGGATGCAGATCGTCGACACGTCGTAGACCGTGCCGAAACCCTCGCCGAGATACGTGTGCGCGAGATAGGCGAGCGCGCGGCCGTTCGCCGGGCCGCCCGCCTCGAACTCCCTCTGCGGGATGAGGATGGTGGTCGCGAGGCTCGACAGGAGCAGGAAACCGCTCATGATGAGCGCGGCCGTGGTGAGCAGTTTGCGCGTCTCGCGGATGCGTCCCGCCGGCTTCGCGAACGTGTCCGACGCCTCGCCCCTGACCTGCGGCATCACCGCCACGCCCGTCTCGAAACCCGACATGCCCAGCGCCAGCTTCGGGAAGACGAGCAACGCCACGCCGACCATGACGAACGGGGAGGAGTGCTCGGCCGTCATCGCCTCCCACCAGTTGCCGATCTTCACCGGCGCGGTCGCGACGTGGACGGCGGCCGTGACGAGCACCACGACGTTCAAGGCGAGGTACGCGGCCACGAGGACGACCGCGACACGGATCGCCTCCTGGAAACCCTTGAGGAACACGGCGCCGAGCGCCGCGAGCAGCACCAGGGTGATCCACGTGTTCGCGCCGTCGAGGGCCGCGGGCGCGAACGGGTTCTCCACGACGTGCGCCGCCGCGTCCGCCGCCGACAGCGTGATGGTGATCATGAAGTCGGTGGCGGCGAAGCCGAGGAGCACCAGGACGAACAGCTTCCCCGCCCACCAGGGCAGGAGCCGCTCCAGCATCGCGATGGAGCCCTCCCCGTGCGGCGACTCCTTGGCGACCCTGCGGTAGACGGGGAGCGCGCCGAGGAGGGTGAGCGCGATCAGGACGAGCGTCGCGAGCGGGGAGAGCAGGCCCGCGGCCAGGGCCGCGATCCCCGGCTGATAGCCGAGGGTGGAGAAGTAGTCCACACCTGTCAGACACATGACCCGCCACCAGGTGTGACCCTTGTGCTCCACCGGAGCGTGCGCGTGCGGCCCCTGATGGCGGGCCGTCCGGTCCGTCAGCCCCTCCAGGAGCCAGGCGCGCCAGCGAGGAGCGGGCGCGGACGGGACGGCGGGGCGCTCGGCCCGGGTGCTGCCGGTCATGTGGGGGGCTTTCTGTTCGGGCGGCTCGGGCCGCTGTCCGTCACGGGGTGCGAAGGGGCGACGAGCGAGTATCCACCACATCGTCGCCCGCACCTCGGGCGGGGGCGAGCCCGGCGCCGCGCGCGCATACGCTGGGGCGATGCCGGACGAATACCGCACCGTGGCCCGCGAGGGCGTGCACGAGACAGAGATCAGCCGCTCCCGGTTCCTGTGCGCGCTCGCGCCCGCCGCGACGGAGGAAGAGGCGGTGGCCTTCGTCGCCCGCGTCCGCAAGGAACACCCGTCGGCCAACCACCACTGCTACGCCTACGTCATCGGTGCCGATGCCTCCGTGCAGAAGGCGAGCGACGACGGCGAGCCCGGCGGCACCGCCGGGGTGCCGATGCTGCAGATGCTGACGCGGCGCGAGATGCGGTACGTCGTCGCGGTCGTCACCCGGTACTTCGGCGGGGTGAAGCTGGGCGCCGGCGGGCTGATCCGGGCGTACGGCGGAGCGGTCGGCGAAGCCCTCGACGCCCTCGGCACGGTCACGCGCCGCCGGTTCCGGCTCGCCACGGTGACCGTCGACCACGCCCGCGCCGGGAAGCTGGAGAACGACCTGCGGGCCACGGGCCGGGAGGTGCGCGACGTCCGCTACGCGGAGGACGTGGTGATCGAGATCGGGCTGCCCGACGGGGACGTGGAGCGGTTCCGGGCGTGGCTGGCCGACGTGAGCGCGGGCAGCGCGGGGTTCGAGCTGGGCGGAGAGGCGTACGGCTGACCCGGTCCCGGAGCCCGTGCTCGGGCAGGTGTGCGCCCAGGCCCCCGGGGAGCTTTCCCGGGGGCCTTCGCGCGTTCAACTCCTGTGCGGCGTACCGGGAATCCGGCCGGGTCGGCCGCCATCTCGGCTTCATCTCTTGACGGCACTGGTGCAGACCTTTAGGTTCCGGATCGCCACAGCTTCATGAATGCACTTGCTGTTCATCTCCGTGAACGCTCCTCCCCCTCCATCGCCTCCCATGAAGGGCTGTGAACCCCCTATGTCCGCCATAGCGCCTGCACCAAGACACAGGCTGACGCGCTCCACGCTCCGCGGTGTGCTCGCCACCGCGCTCCTCGCGGCGTCGGCCGGCGCCCTCGCCACGACCCCCGCCTCCGCCGCCACCGGCGCCCTCACCGGCCTCGGCGGCAAATGTCTCGACGTGGCCGCGGCGAGCTCCGCCAACGGCACGGCCGTACAGCTCTACGACTGCAACGGCACCACCGCCCAGCAGTGGACGGTCGGCACCGACGGGACGGTCCGCGCCCTCGGCAAGTGCCTTGACGTCACTGGGAGTTCGACCGCGAACGGGGCGCGGCTCCAGCTGTGGGACTGCTCCGGCGCGGCCAACCAGAAGTGGACCGTCACCGCCGCCCGCGACCTCGTCGGGCAGCAGTCCGGCAAGTGCGCCGACGTCACCGGCAACACCTCGGCCAACGGCACCCCGGTCCAGATCTGGAGCTGCACCGGCGCCGCCAACCAGAAGTGGACCGCGCCCACCGGCGGCGGCACGGCCCCCGCGGCGCCGATGGCCGTCGCCCCGTACCTCTACAACGGCTGGGGCAGCCCGCCCGACCCGGTCACGGTCATGAACGCCACCGGCGTCAAGTGGTTCACGCTCGCCTTCGTGCTCAGCAACGGCGCCTGCAACCCGCAGTGGGACGGCGGCCGCCCGCTGACCGGCGGCGTCGACCAGCGGACGATCAACGCGGTACGGGGCAACGGCGGCGACGTCATCCCCTCGTTCGGCGGCTACAGCGGCAACAAGCTGGAGAGCTCCTGCACCAGCGCCGCCGCCCTGGCGGGCGCGTACCAGAAGGTCATCAGCGCCTACGGGCTCAAGGCCATCGACATCGACCTGGAGGCCGACGCCTACAGCAACCCGACCGTCCAGCAGCGCACCGTCGACGCGCTGAAGACGGTCAAGGCGAACAACCCGGGCCTCAAGGTGATCGTCACCATCGGCACCGGCACCTCAGGACCCGACACGAGCCTCATCAACCGCGCCGCGAACTCCGGTCTGACCGTGGACAGCTGGACGATCATGCCGTTCGACTTCGGCGGCGCGGGCCAGAACATGGGGACGCTGACGACGCGCGCCGCGGAGGGGCTCAAGGGCGCCCTGAAGAACGCCTACGGTTACAGCGACGACCAGGCCTACCGGGACATGGGCATCTCCTCCATGAACGGCATCACCGACGACGGCGAGACCGTCACGACCGCCGACTTCCAGACCGTCCTGGCCTACGCGCAAGCGCACCACCTGGCCCGCCTGACGTTCTGGTCGGTCAACCGCGACCGCCCCTGCCCGGGCAGCTACCCGAACGACGACACCTGCTCGGGCGTGAGCCAGAGCGCCTGGCAGTTCACCGGCATCCTCGCCAAGTACACCGGCTGACCCGCACCGCCAACCCCCCACCACCACAGGAGAGTTCCATGCTCACACCTGTACGCAGACGGGGCGGGCAGGCCGGCCGCCTCCGGATACCGAGACTGCTCGCCGTGGCCGCGCTGGTGGCCACCACCGCGACCGGCGTCGAGTGCGCCGCGCAGGGCCCGGCGAGCGCCGCGCCCGCGGCGGCCACCGCACTCCCGACCGGCTCCACGGCCGTCGTCAACCAGGGCAGCGGCAAGTGCGTCGACGCCCGCGCCGCCGCGAGCGCGGACGGCACCGCCGTCCAGCAGTACACCTGCAACGGCAGCTCCGCCCAGACCTGGCGGCTCACCCCCACCAGCGGCGGGTACTACCGCGTCGACAGCGGCCTGGACGCCACCAAGACCTGGGACGTCACCGACGTCTCCACCGCCGACTCCGCTCCGATCCAGCTGTGGACGTACTCCGGCGGGACCAACCAGCAGTGGCAGCCCGTCGCCGAGTCCGACGGCGCGTACCACTTCGTCAACCGCAACAGCGGCAAGTGCCTGGACGTCCCCGGCGCCTCCGCCGCGGACAGCGTGCGGCTCGCGCAGTACACGTGCAACGGCACCGCCGCGCAGTCCTTCCGCCTCGGCGGCGGCGCCACGAACCCGCCGGGCACCCCCGACCTCGGCCCCAACGTGACGGTGTTCGACCCGTCCATGTCCGCCGCCGGCATCCAGTCGAAGCTCAACTCCGTCTTCGCCCAGCAGCAGACCAACCAGTTCGGCTCGGCCCGCCAGGCGCTCCTCTTCAAGCCGGGCACGTACAGCGCCGACGCCAACATCGGCTTCTACACGCAGGTCGCCGGGCTCGGCCTCTCGCCGGACGACGTGACCATCAACGGTTCCGTGCACGCGGAGGCCGACTGGTTCCAGGGCAACGCCACGCAGAACTTCTGGCGCGACGCCGAGAACCTGTCGGTCAACCCCACCGGCGGCACCGACCGCTGGGCCGTCTCCCAGGCCGCCCCCTACCGGCGCATGCACGTGCGCGGCAACCTCGCGCTCGACGACGGCGGCTGGTCCAGCGGCGGCTTCCTCTCCGACACCAAGGTCGACGGGCAGATCCGCTCCGGCTCCCAGCAGCAGTTCCTCACCCGCAATTCCCAGATGGGCAGCTGGTCCGGGTCCAACTGGAACATGGTCTTCGTCGGCGACCAGGGCGCACCCGCCCAGTCCTTCCCCACCTACACCACCGTCGCGGCCACCCCGACCGTCCGCGAGAAGCCGTTCCTGTACGTGGACAGCGCGGGCGCCTACAAGGTGTTCGTGCCCGCGCTCCGGTCGAACGCGGTGGGCACCACGTGGAGCGGGAAGACCCCGGCGGGCACGTCGCTGCCGCTGGACCGGTTCTTCATCGTGAAGCCCGGCGCCACCGCGGCCGACATGAACGCGGCGCTCGCCGCGGGCAAGAACCTGCTGGTCACCCCGGGTGTCTACCACCTGAACCAGACCATCGACGTGACGCGTCCCGACACCGTGGTGCTCGGCATGGGCCTCGCCACGTTCGTGCCGGACGGCGGGATCACCGCGCTCAGCACCGCCGACGTGGACGGCATCCAGCTGGCCGGCCTGCTCATCGACGCGGGCACCACCAACTCCGCCACCCTGGTGCGGATCGGCCCGGCCGGCGCCACCGCCGACCACGCGGCGAACCCCACCCAGCTGACCGACTTCTTCGTCCGCATCGGCGGCGCCACCGTCGGCAAGGCGACCACGTCCGTGGTGGTCAACAGCGCGGACACCGTCGTCGACCACACCTGGATCTGGCGCGCCGACCACGGCAACGGCGGCACGGTCGGCTGGAGCACGAACACGGCCGACACCGGGCTCGTCGTCAACGGCGCCGACGTGACGGCGTACGGCCTCTTCGTCGAGCACTTCCAGAAGACCCAGGTCCTGTGGAACGGCGACGGCGGCCGCACGTACTTCTTCCAGAACGAGATGCCCTACGACCCGCCGAACCAGGCCGACTGGATGAACGGGAGCGGCAAGGGCCACCCCGCCTACAAGGTCGCCGACTCCGTCACCCGGCACGAGGCGTGGGGGCTCGGCAGCTACTGCTACTTCAGCGCCGATCCCGGCGTCGTCGCCGATCGCGCCTTCGAGGTGCCGAGCACCCCCGGTGTCCGGTTCCACGACATGGTGACGGTCTCCCTGGGCGGCACCGGCACCATCAGCCACGTCATCAACACCACCGGAGGGCCCTCCAACTCCAGCACGAACGTCGCCTACCTCACCAACTATCCCTAAACCGCACAGAAGGGATGTCCGTGAGGGAGGTCACGTGCGGGACGCCTGATCAGGGCGTTCCGCACGTGATGTCCGACCCAGCAGTTAGCCTCGTGTGCCATGAGACTGCTGCACACGTCCGACTGGCATCTGGGCCGCGCGTTCCACCGCGTGAGCATGCTCGATGCCCAGGCCGCGTTCATCGGCCACCTCGTCGCCACCGTGCGCGAGCGGGACGTGGACGCGGTGGTCGTGTCGGGCGACGTCTACGACCGGGCCGTACCGCCGCTCGCCGCCGTCGAGCTGTACGACGACGCACTGCACCGCCTCGCCGGACTCGGCGTCCCCACGGTGATGATCTCCGGGAACCACGACTCGGCCCGCCGCCTCGGCGTCGGCGCCGGACTCATCGGCCGCGCCGGCATCCACCTGCGCACGGAGCCGGGCCGCTGCGGCGAGCCCGTAATCCTGCCGGACGCCCACGGCGACGTGGCCTTCTACGGACTGCCGTACCTCGAACCGGCCCTGGTGAAGGACGAGTTCGCGCTCCCCAAGGCCGGGCACGAGCAGGTGCTCGCCGCCGCCATGGCGCGGGTCCGCGCCGACCTCGCCGCACGTGCCCCCGGCACCCGCTCCGTCGTCCTCGCGCACGCCTTCGTCATCGGCGGCGAGCCCAGCGACAGCGAGCGCGACATCACGGTGGGCGGGGTCGCCGCCGTCCCGGCCGGCGTCTTCGACGGGGCCGACTACGTGGCGCTCGGCCATCTGCACGGCAGCCAGACCCTCTCCGAGCGGATCCGCTACTCCGGCTCGCCCCTGCCCTACTCCTTCTCCGAGGCCGGCCACCGCAAGAGCATGTGGCTGATCGACCTGGACGCGGACGGCGCCGTCACCGCCGAGCGGATCGACTGCCCGGTGCCCCGGCCGCTCGCCCGCATCCGCGGCGACCTCGACGACCTCCTCGCCGACCCGGACCTCGCCCGCCATGAGGAGTCCTGGGTGGAGGCCACGCTCACCGACGAGCTGCGGCCCGACGACCCCATGGCCCGGCTCGCCGAGCGGTTCCCGCACACCCTGAGCCTGCTCTTCGAACCGCGCCGCACGGGGGCGCGGCCCGACGCCACGTACGCCGAACGCCTCAAGGGACGCGACGACCACGAGATCGCGGAGGACTTCGTGACCCATGTCCGGGGCGCCGGGCCCGACGCGGACGAGCGGGCGGTGCTGCGGGCCGCGTTCGACACCGTCCGCACCGACGACACGGTGCGCGAGGTCGCCCGGTGAGACTGCACTCCCTGCGCGTCACCGCGTTCGGCCCGTTCGGCACCGCCCAGGAGATCGACTTCGACGCGCTGTCGGCCGCGGGTCTCTTCCTGCTGCACGGGCCGACCGGCGCCGGCAAGACCTCCGTCCTCGACGCGGTCTGCTTCGCCCTGTACGGATCGGTGCCGGGCGCCCGGCAGAGCGGCGGCGGCCAAGGGCAGAGCCTGCGCAGCGACCACGCCGAGCCGGGCGTGCGCACCGAGGTCGTCCTGGACCTGACCGTCGCGGGCCGCCGCCTGGAACTCACCCGGCAGCCGCCGCACCAGCGAGCGAAGAAGCGCGGCACCGGCTTCACCACCGAGAAGGCCCAGAGCCGGCTGCGCGAGTACGACGCCGTGAGGGGGCAGTGGCAGGCCCTGAGCCGCTCCCACCAGGAGATCGGCGAGGAGATCACGCAGCTGCTCGGCATGAGCAAGGACCAGTTCTGCCAGGTCGTGCTCCTGCCGCAGGGCGACTTCGCCCGGTTCCTGCGCGCCGACGCCGAGGCCCGCGGCAAGCTGCTCGGCCGCCTCTTCGACACCCACCGCTTCGCCGCCGTCGAGCAGCGGCTCGCGGACGAGCGGCGGGGCGCGGAGCGGCAGGTCACCGCGGGCGACGCCGAGTTGCTCGCCGACGCGCACCGCATGCAGCAGGCCGCCGGCGGTATCGTGGAGCTGCCCCCGGTCGACGCCGCGCCCGGCGACCCCGGCCTCGCCGACGCCGTCCTGGGCTGGGCCGCGACCGCCCGCTCCACCGCCCGCGAACACTTCACGCACACCCACCTCGCCCTCGGCGCCGCCGAATCGGCGCGGCTGGCGGCGGAGCGCGAGCTGACCGGAGCCACCGAGACGGAGCGGCTCCAGCGCCGCTTCGCACAGGCACGGGCGCGGGCCGAAGCCCTGGAGGACCGCACGGCCGAGCACCGGGCCGTCGAAGAACGAATGGAGCGGGCCCGCAAGGCCGAGACGGTCGCCCCCGCCCTCTCCCTGCGCGCCGCGGCCCAGCGAGAACACGAGGCGGCGCTGCGGGAGGAGGAGCGGGCGCGCGGACAGGTGCGCTCCATGCCGCAGGCGCCCGTCGCGCAGGCGGGGGAGCAGCCTGAGCCCGCAGGGGCCGGAGATCTCCCCGCCCCCGGACCCCTCGCCGAGGCGGGCCCCGCGGTCCTCACCGAAGCCGCCCGCCGGATCGCCCTGGAGCTGGGCGGGCTCGCCTCCGCGCGGCGCGCCGAGCACCGGCTCGCCGTACTCGCGCAGGAGCGGGCCGGACTCGACCGGGAGGAGCGCGCCGACGCCGACCTCCTCGACGAGGCCGAGTCGTGGCTCGCCGCGTGGGAGACCCGCCACGCCGCGTTCCGGAGCCGGGTCGACGAGGCCCAGGAGGCGGCGACCCGCGCCGAGCACCTCGCCGGACAGCTGGAGCCCGCGCGGCAGCAGGCCCGCGCCGCCGTCGAGCGCGACCGGCTGGCCACCCGCGCCGAGGAGCAGGCCGCCGTCATGCTGCGGGCCCGCGAAGAGGCGGCCGCCGCTCACGAACACTGGCTCGGCCTCAAGGAACAGCGGCTGCGCGACGTGGCGGCCGAACTCGCCGAGGGCCTCGTGGACGGCGCCCCCTGCACGGTCTGCGGCGCCACCGAACACCCCGCGCCGATGCGCAAGTCCGCGCAGCACGTCGACCGGGCCGCGGAGGAGAGCGCGCTCACCGCCTACCGCACCGCCGAGACGCGCCGCGCCGACGCCGAGCACGCCGTGGCCGGCGTACGGGAACAGCTCGCCGCGGCGAAGGCCGCCGCCGGGGACGGCTCCGCCGGGCAGCTCGCCGCTCTCGTCCGGGACGTGGAGGCGCGCCACGCCGAGGCGCGCACCGCCGCGTCCGGTCTGCACGCCGCCCGCGAGACGCTCGCCCGCGCCGAGAGCGAGCACGGCCGCCGGCTCACCGCCCGCCAGGAGACCGCCACCCGCGCCGCGGCCCGCGCCTCCACGCGTGAGGCGCTGGAGCGGGAACAGGGTGCGCTGGAGCGGGAGTTGAGTCAGGCCCGCGGCAGCGCCACGAGCGTGGAGGAGCGGGCGGCCCAGCTGGAGCGCCGCGCGGGGCTGCTCACCGAGGCGGCCGAGGCGGCCCGCGCGGTCGCGTCGACGGCGACCCGGCTCAAGGACGCGGACGCCCGGCTCGCCGACGCCGCGTTCCGCGCCGGGTTCGACACCCCGCGGGCCGCGGCGGACGCCCTCGTCGGCGACGCGGAGTACCGGGAGCTGCAACACCGCCTGGACGCCTGGCAGTCGGAGCGGGCCGCGGTGCGCGCCGTGCTTGCCGAGGAGGAGACGGCCGCCGCGGCCGCCCGCCCGCAGGCCGATGTCGAGGCCGCCCGCGCCGCGGCCGCGGCCGCCGACGCACGCCTGCGGGCGGCCGGCTCCGCGCGCGACGCCGCCGCCCGCCGCTGCGAGGAACTCGACCGGCTCTCCCGCCGCGCCGCCACCGAGGCGCGCCGGCTCGGCCCGCTGCGCGCCACCTACAACCGCATCGCCCGCCTCGCCTCCCTCGCGGCCGGCACCTCGGCCGACAACGAACGCAAGATGCGCCTGGAGTCCTACGTCCTGGCCGCCCGCCTCGAACAGGTGGCGGCGGCGGCGACCGCGCGGCTGCGCCGGATGTCGTCCGGGCGGTACACGCTGGTCCACTCCGACTCCCTTGCCGGGCGCGGGCGTTCGGGGCTCGGCCTGCATGTCGTCGACGCGTGGACGGGCCGCGAGCGGGACACGGCGACGCTCTCCGGCGGCGAGACCTTCTTCGCCTCCCTCGCCCTGGCGCTGGGCCTCGCCGACGTCGTCACGGACGAGGCGGGCGGTGTCCGCCTCGACACCCTCTTCATCGACGAGGGCTTCGGCAGCCTCGACGACCAGAGCCTCGACGAGGTCCTCGACGTCCTCGACTCGCTGCGCGAGCGGGACCGCAGCGTCGGCATCGTCAGCCACGTCGGCGACCTGCGCCGCCGGGTCCACGCCCAGCTGGAGATCGTGAAGGGACGGGCCGGGTCGGTGGTGCGCCAGCGTGGGACCGACGGCCTCTGACCCGCCGTGGCGGACCGGCTCAGCGGGCGAGCGCCCGGCGCGGCAGCGGCGAGGAGTACACCACGCTCGTCGTCACCGAACCCAGCGTGCCGATCTTCCCGGCGACCTCCTCCAGGTGGCTCATGGAGCGGGCCGCGACCTTGATGACGAAGCAGTCGTCCCCCGTCACGTGGTGCGCCTCCAGCATCTCCGGGGTCGCCTCGACCAGGTCGTGGAACGGCTTGTAGTTGCCGTTCGGATAGCGCAGCCGGACGTAGGCGAGGATCGGCAGCCCGAGCCGCTCCGGTACCACGACCGCCGTGTACCCGGCGATGACCCCGGCCTCCTCCAGCCGCCGCACCCGCTCGGTGACGGCGCTCGCGGACATGGACACGGCCCGCGCCAGCTCGGCGTACCCCGTCCGGCCCTCGCGCTGGAGGACCTCCAGAATGCGCCAGTCCGTGGCGTCGGGGACGTAACCGGGCGCGGGCGTGGAATCAACGGTCATCGTCGAGAAATAGCAGGTGCTTCCCCGGTGGAACAAGGGGGGAGGCCGGGGATCGTCCCTTCAGCACGGCGGCCGCCACCCGTAGATTTCTGGCCGGGGAGACGCCGCCCCCGACCAGCCGCCCGACCGACGAAGGACGCCTCATGACCTCCACCGCCGCCCACCCCGTCCTCGGCACCGCCCCCGCCCCACCCGCCGCCGCTGCCGCCTACTTCAGCGCGAGCCTCGCCTTCCACGCCGACGTGTCCGACGTCGCCGCCGCGTTCGCCGCAGGCGGCGACCCCGGCTTCGTGCTGCTCGACACGCGCTCCACCGCCTCCTGGGACCAGGGGCACGTCCCCGGCGCGCTCCACCTGCCGACCGCGCTCATCGCCGAGCAGGCCGCCCGCCTCCTGGACCCGGCGGTCCCCGTGGTCACCTACTGCTGGGGCCCGGGCTGCAACGGCGCCACCCGCGCGGCCCTGGCCCTCGCCCGCCTCGGCTACCAGGTCAAGGAGATGCTCGGCGGGTTCGAGTACTGGGCCCGCGAGGGCTTCCCGTACGAGACCTGGGAGGGCGCCGCCCACACCGGGCCCGACCCGCTGACCGCGCCCGCCGGCGGTGACTGCGGCTGCTGACCCGGCCCCGCCGTCCTACAACCGCGACACCTCGTCCACCAGGTCGTCCAGGCCCAGCGAGCCCTGCGAGAGCGCGGCCATGTGCCAGGCCTTCGCGTCGAAGGCGGCGCCGTGCGCGGCCTGGGCGTTGGCGCGGCCGAGGAGCCACGCCCGCTCGCCCAGTTTGTAGCCGATGGCCTGACCGGGGATCGACAGGTAGCGGGTCAGCTCGCTCTCGACGAACTCCGCCGGACGGCTGCTGTGCGCGCCGAAGAACTCCTGCGCGAGCTTCGGGGTCCACCGCTCGCCCGGGTGGAACGGCGAGTCCGCCGGGATCTCCAGCTCCAGGTGCATGCCGATGTCGACGATGACGCGGGCCGCGCGCATCATCTGCGCGTCCAGGTAGCCGAGCCGCGTCTCGGCGTCGGTCAGAAAGCCCAGCTCGTCCATGAGCCGCTCCGCGTACAGCGCCCAGCCCTCGGCGTTGGCCGAGACCCCGCCGAGCGTCGCCTGGTAGCGGGAGAGGTCCTCGGCGACGTGCGCCCACTGCGCCAGTTGCAGATGGTGGCCCGGGACACCCTCGTGGTACCAGGTGGAGAGCAGGTCGTAGACGGGGAAACGGGTCGCGCCCATCGTGGGCAGCCAAGTGCGTCCCGGCCGGGAGAAGTCCACCGAGGGCGCCGTGTAGTACGGCGCCGCAGCGCTGCCGGCCGGCGCGATGCAGGACTCCACCTTCCGTACCCGCTCGGCGAGTTCGAAGTGCGTGCCGTCGAGCGCGTCGATGGCCTCGTCCATGACGCCCTGCAACCACCGGCGCACCTCGTCGACACCCTCGATGTGCCGCCCGTGCCGGTCCAGGTGGGCGAGGGCCACCCACGGTGTCGCCGCGCCCGGCAGGATCCGCTCCGCCTCGGTGCGCATCTCGGCGAGCAGCCGGTGGAACTCGCTCCACCCGTACGCGTACGCCTCGTCCAGGTCGAGATCCGCGCCGTTGTAATAACGCGACCAGCGCGCGTACCGCTCGCGGCCCACGACGTCGGGGGAGCCCTCGACCGCGGGCGCGTACACGTCCCGCATCCAGTCCCGCAGCTCCACGGTGGCCGCGTCGGCGGCCCGCGCCGCCTCGGACAGCTCCCCGCGCAGCGCCTCGGGCCCGGCGGCGGCGAACTGCGCGAACCAGCCGCGCTCCCGCCCGGCCCACTCGGTGAGCTGCCCGATGAACGTCGCCGTCGGCCGGGGCGCCCCGTGCAGCCCCCGCCCCAGGCCGAGGCCGAGCGTCTCCCGGTACCCGGCGAACGCCGCCGGCACCGCGCGCAGCCGGGCCGCGACCGCCGCCCAGTCCTCCTCGGTGCCGGTCGGCGTGATGGTGAAGACCTCGCGCACATGGTGGATCGGCCCGCCGAGGTTGGTGACGGCCCGCAGGTGCTCGTCGGCGTCGTGCACGGCGAGTTCGGCGGTCAGCCGCTCGCGCAGCAGCCGCGCGCACCGCCGCTCGACGCCGCTGTCGCCGCCCGGCGCGCGCTCCGCCTCGTCGAGCCGCGCGAGCGTCCCGCGCGCCAGCTCCGCCACGGCGTCCAGGCCCGCGGGGGAGAGATCGGGCAGCCGGCTGTGGGACGCGGCGTCGCCGAGGTACGTACCGGTGACGGGGTCGAGGGCGACGAAGGCGTCGACGTGGTCGTCGGCGACCTGCCGGGGCAGACGGCCGGGCGAGTGCTGAGTGTTCGGGGTGGCTGGCATGCCGCCATCCTCGTACGAGTCAGGGCGCGACGTCACCCTCCGGCGGCAGCAGCGGGCCGCACTCCCACTGCTGGAAGATCAGCCGGGTCTCGACGCGCGCCACCTCGCGCCGGGCGGTGAATTCGTCGAGGACGAGCCGCTGCAGATCCGCCATGTCGCGGACGGCCACCAGCACCACGTAGTCGTCGGGCCCGGTCAGGTGGAAGACCGTGCGCGCCTCGGGCAGGGCGCGCACGCGCTCCACGAACGGGCCGACCAGCTCCCGGCGGTGCGGGCGCACCTGCACCGACAGCAGCGCCTGGAGCCCGCGCCCCAGGCGGGCCGGGTCGAGCCGCAGCACGTGCCCGAGGATCACGCCCGAGCGGCGCAGCCGGGCCACCCGGTCCAGACACGTGGAGGGGGCGACCCCGACCTGCGCGGCGAGGTCGCGGTAGGTGGTGCGGGCATCGTTCTGGAGCAGCCGCAGGATCTCCAGATCGACCGGATCGAGTACGACGGAGTCGGCCATCGGCCGAACGTAGCACGGGAGTTGACCCGCGACCCCCGCCCGTTGTTCAGCCTGGTCCCATGGACGACCACTCCCGCCCCCGGGCTCTCGCCACCGAGGCCGTGCACGCGGGCCGCGACGATCTCGCCGCCCTCGGTCTGCACGCGCCGCCCATCGATCTGTCGACCACCTACCCCTCGGCCGACAGCCGCGCCGAGGCCGCCCGCGTCGACGCGTTCGCCGCCCACGGCGTCCTCGACGAGGGACCGCCGGTCTACGGCCGGCTCGGCAACCCGACCGTCGCCCGCTTCGAGACGGCCCTCGCCCGCCTCGAAGGGACCGACACCGCCGTCGCGTTCGCGAGCGGCATGGCCGCGCTCACCGCCGTGCTCCTCGTCCGCCTCGGCGCGGGCCTGCGCCACGTCGTCGCGGTCCGCCCGCTCTACGGCTGCAGCGACCACCTGCTGACGGCCGGGGCGCTCGGCTCCGAGGTCACCTGGGTCGACCCGGTGGGCATCGCCGACGCGATCCGGCCCGACACCGGCCTGGTGATGGTGGAGTCGCCCGCCAACCCGACGCTCGCCGAGGTCGATCTGCGGGCCGTCGCGCACGCCTGCGGCTCCGTGCCGCTGCTCGTCGACAACACCTTCGCCACGCCCGTCCTGCAACGGCCCCTGGACAGCGGCGCACGGCTCGTGCTGCACAGCGCGACCAAGTTCCTCGGCGGCCACGGCGACGTGCTGGGCGGGGTGGTGGCCTGCGACGAACTCTTCGCACGGGAACTGCGCAAGGTGCGCTTCGCGACCGGCGGGGTGCTGCACCCGCTCGCCGGCTATCTGCTGCTGCGCGGCCTGTCGACCCTGCCGGTGCGGGTCCGCGCGGCCTCGGCGACCGCGGCGGAGCTGGTCCGCCGGCTCACCGGCGACCCGCGCGTCACCCGCGTCCACTACCCGCGGATCGGCGGCGCCATAGTGGCCTTCGAGGTCGCCGGGGACCCGCACGCGGTGATCGCCGGCGTGCGGCTCGTCACCCCCGCCGTCAGCCTCGGCAGCGTCGACTCGCTCATCCAGCACCCCGCCTCGATCAGCCACCGCGTCGTGGCCGCCGACGACCGCAGGGCGGCGGGCGTCGGCGACCGGCTGCTGCGCCTGTCGGTCGGCCTGGAGGACGTCGAGGACCTGTGGGCCGACCTCGACCGGGCGCTCGGGCCCGGCCGCCCCCGGCTCAGCGCTGTTCGGCCTGCTCGTACGGCGGACGGGACGGCGCCGGTGCCGCGTCGAGCCGTGCGGTGATCACCAGCGTGCCCTCCTCGATCTGGTAGTCGAGCGGCAGGTCGAGGCCGCGCATCGCCGCGACCATCCCCGTGTTGGACGCCTGGGTGACGGCGTACACGCTCGCGCAGCGCGCCTCGCGGGCCAGGCCGACCAGGCGGCGCAGCAGTTCGGAGCCGACACCCCGGCGCTGCCAGTCGTCCTCGACGAGCAGCGCGAGCTCGGTCTCGTCGCCGTCCCACAGCAGGTGGCCGAGGGCGACGATCCGCCCGGAGGCGGTCCGCGCGGCCAGCGTGCGGCCGTAGCGGGGACTGAGCAGGTGGTCGAGGTAGCGGTCCGCGTCGCCGACCGGGCCGTGGTAGCGCAGCCGCAGCGTCCGCTGCGAGCACCGCTCGTGCAGCGCGCGGGCGGCCGCCAGGTCCGCCGGGTGGGCGCGCCGCACCGTGATCTCGTTGCCCTCGGGCAGGGTGAGGACGTCCTGGTGGCGCGGCACCCGCGGGCCGAGGCGCGCGTCCAGCTCGACGAGGGCGCGGGCCCGGGCGAACTCGGTGGGGGTGAACGGCAGATACGGCCGCTCCACCGCGATGACCCCGCCCTCGGGCGTCCGCAGCCGCATCGCCGTCTCCTCGAACCCGGCCGGGGCGCCGTCCCGCGCCGCGGCCGCCGCGGGCAGCGACCTGATGGTGCAGCGGCCCAACAACTGGCGCAGAGCCAGCGGGAGTTCGGCCGCGTCCAGCGCGGTGCGGGTGGCCAGGCCCAGGATGCGGGTGGGGGCGTCCACCAGGTCGTGCGCGTCGGCCCGCTCGGTCCAGGTGTCGCTGCCGCCCGCGTCCGTCGCGGCCCGGGCCAGTGCGGCCGCGGGCAGCTCCTGCGGGGCGCGCAGCAGGAACTCGTCCACCGTGCCGTCGGCCAGCGGGTGCGTCTGCAGGCTCAGGATGTCCACCCGGTGGCGGGCCAGCGACGTGCACAGCGCGGCCAGCGAACCCGGCTCGTCCCGCACGGTCGTCCGCATCCGCCACAGAGTGCTCCGCGCCGGGTCCAGCGGCGTGCGGGTGTCCTCCGCCGCCGGGGGCGCATGGCCCTGGCGGCGTGACCACCATTGGGAGGCCCGGGCGACCAGGGCGCCGGGCCCGCGGCGGGCGATGCGGTCGTGCTCTTCGTTCGTCGCGCGCGTCACGTCAGGCAGGGATCGACTCATGCGTCCACTGTGAAGGAGTGGTGTTGCGGGGCCGCGAACGGTCTGTGACCGATGGGTAAAGAGCAGCTATGCCCGTTTTGGTCTCACTGTCCGACGCGGCCCGGTTGCAGCGTCCGCGAGAACAGCACGTCGCCGCCCTCCTGCCGCAGCCGTACGGTCAACTCCCCGCTGTCGCCGTCGATGGCGACCTCGCCGAAGTACGGCGGGGTCTCGGCCGGTGAGGTGTTGGCCCGGTCCGGGGCCTTGACGAAGACCTGGCGCGGACCGAACGTCCCGTCGAGCCTCGCCGCCTGGAACCCGCCCGCGGCCAGCGGCCCCGACACGAACTCCCAGAACGGCGCGAAGTCCTGGAACGCGGCGTGCTCCGGCTCGTAGTGCTGCGCCGAGGTGTAGTGCACGTCGGCCGTCAGCCACAGCGTGCCGGTGATCCCGCGGTGCTTGATGTGCCGCAGCAGCTCGGCGATCTGCAGTTCGCGGCCGAGCGGCGCGCCCGGGTCGCCCTGCGCGACCGCCTCGAAGTCCGTCGCCCCGTCCGTGACCACGAGCCCGAGCGGCATGTCGGAGGCGATCACCTTCCACACCGCGCGCGACCGCGACAACTCACGCTTCAGCCACGCCAGTTGCCGGGCGCCGAGGATGCCCGTGGTGTCGTCGGGCTGCCGGCCGGGCGAGTTCGCGTTGCGGTAGGTGCGCATGTCCAGGACGAACACGTCGAGCAGCGGCCCCTGGTGGAGCACCCGGTACACCCGCCCGTCCGTGTCGCCCGGCGGCAGCGTCGAGACGGGGAAGTACTCGCTGAACGCGCGCAGCGACCGGGCCGCCAGCACGTCCGTGCGCTTCTCGGTGTAGCGGGCGTCGTCCAGGATCTGGCCCGGGTACCAGTTGTTGTGCACCTCATGGTCGTCCCACTGGGCGATGGTGGGGACCTGGGCGTTGAAGCGGCGCGCGTGCTCGTCGAGGAGGTTGTAGCGGAACGCGCCGCGGAACTCCGCGAGCGTCTCGGCGACCTTGGACTTCTCCTCGGTCGTCACATTGCGCCACACCCGCCCGTCGGGCAGCGTCACGCTCGGCAGGATCGGGCCGTCCGCGTAGATGTTGTCGCCGCTGCACAGGAAGAAGTCCGGGTCCAGGGCGCGCATGTCCGCATAGACACGGTTGCCGCCCCGGTCCGGGTTGATGCCCCAGCCCTGACCCGCGATGTCGCCCGACCACAAGAACCGCACCCCGTCCCTGCGGCCCGCCGGGGCGGTACGGAAGGTGCCGGTGACCGGCGCGCCGGTGCGCCGCGGGTCGTCCGGGTCGGCGAGCAGCACCCGGTAGTGGATCTGCTCGCCGGGCGGCAGGCCGCGCAGCCGGGTGGTGCCCGTGAAGTCGGTGCCGGGGCCGAGCAGCGGGCCGTGCCAGCGGGCCGGGCGGCGGAAGGACTCGGTGGCCGAGGTCTCGACGATCATCCGGGCGGGCCGGTCCGCGCGGACCCAGACCAGGCCGGAGTCCGCGGTCACGTCGCCGCTCTGCACCCCCCAGGCCGCCGCGGGCCGTCCCGACCGGGCGAACGCGGGGGCCGCGAGGCCGCCGGGCAGCGCGAGGGCCGCCGACGCGGCGAGCGAACCCCGCAGCACTCCACGGCGGCCGGGCAGGGAACTCGGCGGACGGTGTGACATGAGCGCCTCCAGCGAACGGTTGCGAGGACGGTGCGACGACCAGAGCGCGGTGCCCGGTCCGGGTGCGACGCCGCGGAACCACAGCCAACTGCTCCACCACGGCGCGCACGCGAACCCCAAGTGAACAACCGGCCCCCGCCCCGGGGGAACCGGGCGCACGCCCTCACGCGCGTCGGCGTGCCCCCGGCGGCGCGGCGGCGCGCGCGAGCAGCCGTACGCCGTCGGTGACGCGGGCCGGCGTCAGATGCGCGTAGCCGAGCACCAGCGGGACCCGGTCGACGTCCCCGCTCGCGCCGTAGTGGCTCAGCGGCCGCACGGCCACGCCGGCCGCCGCGAGACGCGGCAGGAGGGTCCGCCGCGGCCCGCAGCGGGCGGGAAGGGTCGCGATGGCGTGCAGGCCGGCCGCGATCCCCGACACCTCGGTGCCGGGCAGGTGCTCCTCCAGGGCCGCCACCAAGGTGTCCCGCCGCTCCTTGTAGGCGCGCTGGCAGCGCCGCAGCTGCCGGTCGTGGTCGCCGCGCTCGATGAAGCGGGCCAGCACCGCCTGGTCGAGCGCCGGGTTGCCGAGGTCCATGTACCGCTTGCGCGCGACGACCTCGTCGGCCAGGGCGTCCGGCACCACCAGCCAGCCCAGCCGGAGCCCCGGCATCAGCGACTTGCTCACCGAGCCCGTATAGGCGACGTGGTCCGGGTCGAGCCCTTGCAGCGCGCCGACGGGCGCGCGGTCGTAGCGGAAGTCCCCGTCGTAGTCGTCCTCCACGACCAGCCCGTCCACCTGCCGCGCCCAGTCGAGGAGCTGGGCCCGGCGCGGCGCCGAGTAGGCGATGCCCGAGGGGAAGTGGTGCGACGGCGTCGTGACCACCGTGCGCACCCCGGACGCGCGCAGCGCCCCCATGGCCAGCCCCTCGTCGTCCAGAGGAAGCCGCACCGCACGCGGCCCCGCCGCCGCGAACAGCTCCTCGTACTGCGGGCTGCCGGGATCCTCCACGCCGATGGCGGACTGCCCGCGCGCGTGGAGCACCACACCGAGCAGCGTCACCGCCTGCGTCACCCCGGAACAGACGATGACCCGCTCCGGGTCCGTCACCACACCCCGGCGGCGCGCCAACAGCTCGGCGAGGGCCGTACGCAGCCGGGGTAGGCCGCGCGGATCGGGGTAGCCCAGGCCCGCGTGCGGCAGTTCGCCGAGCACGCCGCGCTGGGCCGCCGCCCACACCGAGCGGGGGAACAGCGACAGGTCCGGGCCGCCCGCCACGAAGTCGGCCCGGACGTCGGGGGAGGGGCCCGGGGCCAGATCCCGCGCGCCCGGGGCCGGGGCGCGCACCGCCTCGCCCACCCAGGTCCCCGCCCCCCGCCCGCTGCGCAGGTACCCCTCGGCGGTCAGCTGCTCGTACGCCTCGGTGACCAGCCCGCGCGACACCCCGAGGTCGCCCGCCAGGTCCCGGCTCGACGGCAGCCGGGTGCCCGGCGCGAGCCGCCCCGAGCGCACCGCCGCGCGCAGCGCCGCCTGCAACGACCGGCCACGCGCGCGTGCCGGGGCCGCGACGGCGGGCTCCAGCAACTCCCACGCGGCGGACGGGAAACCGGGGTGCGGCGCGGACGTCATAGGGAGGGAGGGTAATTGGTCCTCCATACCGGGTCACAAGTGGTCTACGAACAAGACCAGTCGCCCTTCTAGCGTCCTTGCCATGAACACCACCTCCTTGCGCGGCACCCTCCTCGCGGCCCTCGCCTGCACCCTGGTCGGCTGCTCCTTCACCGCCAACAGTGTCCTCGGCCACTACCCGTACGCGGGCGGCCAGTTCCTGCGCTACGCGGTCGCCTGCCTCCTTTTGATCCCGCTGGTCGGCCGCGGCGGCACGGCCCCGCTGCGCCGGCTGCGGCCGCGTCAGTGGGGCCGCCTGGCCCTGCTCGCGGCCGTCGGCATGGTCGGCTTCAACCTCGCCGTCCTCGCCGCGGAACGCACCGCCGAACCCGCCGTCCCCGGCGTCTTCGTGGGCTGCGCGCCCGTGCTCGTCGCCGTCCTGGTACCCCTGTCGGCCGGGCGGCGCCCGCAACGGACCGTGCTCCACGGAGCGTTGTTCGTGGCGGCGGGCGCCTTCGTCGTCCAGGGGTGGGGGCACACCGACGCCACCGGTCTCGCCTTCTCGGTGGGCGCCCTCGCCGGAGAGGCCGGCTTCGCGGTCCTCGCCGTACCGGTCCTGAAGCCGCTGGGGCCCCGGCTCCTGTCGTGCGTCGTCTGCGCGCTCGCCGCCGTCGAGTCGGCCCTCGTGGGCCTCGCCGCCGACGGCACGTCCTGGCTGCGCGTGCCCGACGGCGCGGAGGCCCTCGCCCTGCTGTGGCAGGCCGTGATCGTCACCGTGGTCGGCTTCGTCTGCTGGTACATGGGCATGCAGCGGATCGGCGCGGAGCGCGCCACGCTTTTCTCCGGACTCATCCCGGTCGCCGCCGCGTGCACGGCGCCGCTGGTCGGCTCGGGGTCCTACGGAGTGGCCCAGGGCGTCGGCAGCGCCCTCGTGGGGGCCGGGGTCGCCCTGGGCGCGGGAGCGTTCAGGCGCAGGTCAGCGGCTGGTGTCGAGGATGACGCGGGCCACGAGAGCCGGGTCGTCGTTCATCGGCACGTGGCCGCAGCCGGGGAGCCGGACCAGCCGCGCGCCGGGCAGGACGTGCTTGGCGCGGAGCCCCTGCCGACGCACGAGGATGCGGTCACGCGTGCCCCAGGCGACGGTGACGGGCAGGTCGGGGATGTCGTCACGGAAGAGCACCGAGCGGCCCGCGTCGAGCGTCTCGCGGAAGCCGGTCGCGTGGCGCAGCGCCAGCGTCTCGGCGACCACCGCCTCGGGTGACCGGCGCCCCGGCCGCGCGTAGATGGTGCCGGTGAGCGCGGCCCGCCCGGCGGCCGACCGGGAGAGCCGCTCGACCAGCGGCAGCGGCAGCGTCCGCGCGCCCTGGCGCATCGCGAGCAGCGTCCCGAACGCGTACCGCCGCTCGGCCTGCGTCCAGAACCCGGCGGGCGACAGCGCCGTCACGGAGCGGGCGAGCTTCTCGCGGCCCAGCTCCAGGGCGAGCAGCCCGCCCAGCGAGTTGCCCGCCACATGGGGCCGCTCGACGCCGAGGGAGCGGCAGAACGCGTCCAGAACCGGCACCACGCTCGCCAGCCCGTACGTGAAGCCCTCCGGCAGCGCGGGTGAGGTGCCGAACCCCGGGAGGTCCACGGCGATCACGTCGCGCTCGGCCGCCAGGATCTGCAGCACCGGCTCCCATGCCTGCCAGTGGTGGCCTATGCCGTGCAGCAGGAGCAGCGGCTCGCCGGCGCCCCGCCGCTCGTACGCGACGGTGACCGTGTGCGGCCCGTCGGGGCCGTCGATGCTGAAGGACGCCTGTGCCGCCATGTCGCTCGCTCCCTGTCCCCGCCACGCTCGACGGTTCCTTAGACACCTTGTCAGCAACAATTACCGTTCAGTAGCCTCCAGTTCAAGAGGTGGAGCACGTCCCATGGCGGGTCCGTCTGGACAGTGCGCGGCCCCGTCGGCTGGGATAGGGGCGTGGCCACCGACCTTGGGACTGACGTCTTCGAAGAGCACCGCCCCGTCCTGATGGGCGTGGCCTACCGCATGCTGGGCCGCGTCGCCGACGCCGAGGACGTGGTCCAGGACGCCTGGCTGCGCTGGTCCCGGGCCGACCGGGCCGAGGTGCGCGAACCGCGCGCCTACTTGGTGCGCGTCACCACCCGCCTCGCCGTCGACCGGCTGCGCCAGGCCCAGGCCAGACGCGAGTCCTACGTGGGCCCGTGGCTGCCCGAACCGCTCGTCACCGACTTCGGCCCCACCGTCCCCGACACCGCCGAACGCGCCGTGCTCGCCGACTCCGTGTCGCTGGCCGTCCTCGTCGTCCTGGAGTCGCTCTCACCGCTGGAGCGCGCCGTGTTCGTGCTGCGCGAGGCGTTCGGGCTGCCGTTCGCGGAGATCGCGGCGACGCTGGAGCGCGGCGAGGCGGCCGTCCGCCAGCTCGCCGCGCGGGCCCGCAAGCACGTGGACGAGCGGCGGCCCCGCTTCGACGTCGACCCCGCGCAGCAGCGCAACCTCACCGAGCGGTTCCTGGCCGCCGCGACCGAGGGCGACCTGAAGGGCCTCATGGCGCTGCTCGCCCCGGACGTGAGCCTCGTCGGCGACAGCGGCGGCAAGTCGAAGGCACCGGTGCGCGTCATCGAGACCGCAGACAAGGTGGCCCGGTTCCTCACGGGCGCCGCGGGCCGGGGGAGCGCCGAGACCTACGAGTTCCGCGCCGCGGAGATCAACGGAGGCGCCGGGCTGCTCATCCTCGCCGACGGCCGGGTCGACTCCGTCGTCCAGGTCGGCGTCCGCGACGGCAGGATCCAGGCCGTCTACATCGTGCGCAACCCGGACAAACTCGCCTCGCTGCTGGAGCCGCGGCCGTAGGTTCGCCGTAGGTTTCGCGCCACCAGGGCCCGCCCTTCGCGCTCGCGCGAGCGGCGGGCCCTGGTGGCGCGCCCTGCGAACGCCGCGTGAACGGAGCGCTGCCCGGCATGAACGCTCTGCGGCCCGGCCCCCGAGCGCGCGCCATCCGATCGAGGATTGGTCTTGACCAAGCCCCGAGGCGGCCCTAGTCTCGCAGAGATAGTGCAGGAACCTTTAATAAACAAGGGCGCTAAAAAGCCGCCGGGGCACGGCTGTTGCGGAGGACAGGGTGGGGACCACGCAGTTGGAAGCGGCACCGGAGCCGAAGTACTGGCACCTGAAGACCGTGCTCAGCGAGGCGCTCGACTCCGAGTTCGCGGTCGGGGAGATCCTGCCGAACGAGCGTGACCTCGCGGCCCGCTTCGGCGTCGCCCGTGCCACGCTCCGCCAGGCTCTCGAACAGCTCGAACTCGAAGGACGCCTCCAGCGCCGGCGCGGCGTGGGCACCACCGTCGCGCCGCCCCGGGTGGGGGTCGCCGTCGCCTCCACCGAGCAGGACTGGCCGGGCGCCGTCGGGGACGCGTGGCAGGCCGTCGACTGCGCGCCGGCCGCGCCGCCGGCCGCCGTCGCCGGGATGCTCGGCACCGCCCCCGGCGAGACCGTCCACGTGCTGCGCCGCACGCGCGTCTCGCACGGACAGCCCGTCGCGGCCGAACTGCTCTACGTGCCGTCGGCCTCGGTCCCCGACCTGACGGCCATAGACGCCCCGTCCGGGGCCGCACGCGCGCGTGCCGTCCTGCGCGAGCTGCAGCGCCTCGGCCTCGACGGCCAGGACCGCGCGGTCGAACTGGGCTCGGCCCGCGCCGAGGACGCGAAGGAACTGGACCGCCTGCCCGGCGCCCCGGTCCTCGTCGTCACGACCCGCTACGTCAGCGACGGCACCACCGCGGCGGTCTCCATGGCCACGTACCGGGCGGACACCTGCCGCCTCACCTTCGGTGACACCCCGGGCGTGGAGATCCACCACGCCCCGCACTCCCGGGCGTCCTGAGACCTGCTCCGCGGGGGAGGGGGAGGGGTTCTTGGGATCTGTCCCGCGGGGGAGCGGGGAGGGGTTCTGGGGATCTGCGCCGCACCGGGTGCGGTGAACAGCGCGCTCAGCCCGGGCGGCCCTGGGGCTTGCGCCGCAGGTACGTCGAAGGGCGCGGGGGCGTACCTCCGTCACCCCAGCCGCGTGCCAGGCCACCGAGGGCGTGCACGCGCCCGCCGCCACCCGCAGTGCGGCGACATACTCATCCGGCCTCCGGACGACCGGGTCCCTCCCGCTCCCGCCGGGCCGGAGGCGGCGCGCGGAGGCCCCCGGAGGCGGCCCCGGCACCCCGCGTCACCGCCGTGCGGAAACGGTTCCCTCGGTGGCGAACAGCTGCCCCTCCACGTGGTCCAGAGCCAAGCGCAGCGCCCCCGTGGAGACCGTGGCCTCGCCCAGCAGCGACAACGCGACCCGGGGCGGCCGCAAGCAGTACCGTTCCAGTTCGCGCCGCAGCGGGTCGAGCACCCCGTCAAGACCCGCGGCCCACCCGCCGACCACGACCAGCTCCGGGTCCAGCGCCAGCACCAGCGCGGCGACGTCGTGCACGAGCCGCTGGATGAACCGCTCCATCGCCGCCCCCGCCCGCTCGTCGCCCTGCCGGGCCAGCGCGAACACCTTCGCCACGGCCGGCTCGTCCAGCGGATGCAGCGGCTCGCCCGTCGTCGACAGCAGCGTCTCCGGACGCACCTCGCGGCCCAGCAGGTGCAGCGCCCCGATCTCTCCGGCGGCGCCCCCGAACCCCCGGTGCAGCCGCCCGCCGATCAGCGCGCCCGCCCCGGGGCTCAGCCCCGCCATGACGAACACCATGTCGTCCGAGTCGACCCCGGCGCCCTTCCAGTGCTCCGCGACGGCCGCGGTGTTGGCGTCGTTCTCCACGATCACCGGGCACTTGAAGGAGCGCCGCAGCCGCTCGCCGAGCGGCAGCCCCGTCCACCCCGGCAGCGCCGTGCCGAGCCGCACCGTGCCGTCGGCCTCCACGATGCCCGGGCTGCCCACGCCGACCGCCCGCAGCGAACTGCGCGCCACCCCGGCCCGCCGCAGCAGATCGGCGACGGTCCCGCGCAGCCGCTCGATCCGCTCCTCCGCCGGGGCGGCCTCGTCGACGTCCTTGGACGCCGAACCGAGAAGCCGGCCGTCGAGCGCCGAGAGCACCGCGGCGACCCGGTGCGGCCCGATCTCCAGGCCCAGCAGATGGCCCGCCTCGGCCCGGAAGCGGAACTTCCGCGCGGGCCGCCCCTGGCGGCGCGCGCCCGGTTCCTCGACGGCGGTCTCCACGACGAGCCCGGCCTCGATGAGCCCCTCGACGACCCCCTCCACGGTGGGCCGCGACAGCCCCGTCACCCGGGTGATCTCGGTGAGCGTCGCGAAATCCGTGGAGCGCAGCGCGTGCAGCACCACAGCGCTGTTGATCCGCCTGAGCAGAGAGGGATCCCCGCCGGTCAGCTGCCCCAACGTCCGTCCTCCCAGCAGTTGCGCGTGTTCGCCGGATGGTACTCGCCGCGGCCCCCACCGGCGAGAGCCGGGTGCACCGATGTGGCGCGGGCCGCTCAACCGGGCGGCGGGGCGGCCGGTCAGTGCGGCGCGACAAAACCGGATTCGTACGCGGCGATCACCGCCTGGGTCCGGTCCCGGGCCCCCAGTTTGGCGAGCACGGCGCTGACGTGGGACTTCACCGTCTCCGTGCCGACGATCAGCTCCGCGGCGATCTCCGCGTTCGACAGCCCGCGCGCCATGAGCCGTAGCACCGCCGCCTCCCGCTCGGTCAGCGCGGCCCGCTCCATCGCGGCCCGCGCCGGCGCGTTGCCGTACGCGGCCGCCAGCCGGCGTACCGCGGCCGGGAAGAGGAGCGACTCGCCCGCCGCCACGAGTCGTACCGCGTGAACGATCTCGGCGGGCCGCGCCCGCTTCAGGAGGAATCCGTCGGCGCCCGCGCGCAGCGCCCCGTACACGTACTCGTCGTTCTCGAACGTGGTGATGACGACGATCTTCGGCGGGTCCGGCACGGCGCGCAGCACCGCGCGCGTGGCCTCGATCCCGTCGAGCAGCGGCATCCGTACATCCATGGCGACGACATCGGGGCGCACCGCGCGCACCAGCGGGACCACCGCCGCGCCATCGGCCGCCTCGCCCACCACCTCGATGTCCGGCTGCGCTTCCAGGACGGCCCGCAGACCGGCGCGGACCAGCGGTTCGTCGTCGACGAGGAGCACGGTGAGCGGCATCGGGCCAGCCTAGGTCAGGGCACCGGCAGTTCGACGTGCACCTGCCACTCGTCGCCGGTCCTGCCGGTGCGCGCCCGGCCGCCCAGCAACGCGGCCCGCTCCCGTACCCCGCGCAGCCCGCTCCCCGTCCCGGCGGCCCCGGGCGCCACTCCTGTAGGCAGGTCGTTGCGCACCTCCAGGCACAACGACCCCGCGCCGACCGAGAGGGTGACTTGGACCGGGACGGCGCCGCAGTGCCGCAGCACGTTCGTGAGCCCTTCCTGCAGAATGCGGTAGCCCTCCCGGGAGACGGGCCCCGGCAGCGTCTCCAGCGGCCCGTCCACCGTCACCTGAACCGTCGCCCCCGAGGCCCGCGCCGCGTCGAGCAGCCGCTCCGCGTCCCGCAGCGTGGGCCGGGCGCTCACCGGCCGCTCCGCCTCCCGCAGCACCGACAGGACCCGCTCCAGCTCCTCCAGCGCCGCCCTGCCGGTCTCCTCGATGGCACCGAGCGCCCGGTCCGTGAACACCGCGTCGCCCGCCGCCCGCGCCGCGCCCGCCTGCACCACCGCGACGGTCAGCGCGTGGCCGATGGAGTCGTGCAGCTCCCGCGCGATGCGCGTACGTTCCAACAGCCGCTCCGTACGCTCCTCCAAGGCGGCGACCCGCTCGGCCGCGGACGGACCCAGCAACCAGACAGCGGCCCGCGCCATCACCCGGCCCGCACCCTCGACCACGTACCCCAGGAAGAGCAGCACGACAGGGACGAGCGGCGCGCACCACCAGCCCGCCGTGGGCAGCGGCACCGCCGACACGGTGGCCGTCGGAAAGCCCGTCGCGCCGCCCGCCAACTCCAGCGCGACCGCCATCAGCTGGCCCGACACCAGTGCCACGGAGAGCCCCAGGAGCAGCCGCAGCACCAGCCACACCGCCGTCCGGCCCCGGTCCCGCCACGACGCCGACGGGGCCACCGAGACCCCGGCCTCGACACCGTCGCCCGCCACGCGCGCGTGCCCGCCGGGAAACAGCGTCAGCCGCGCCTGGAGGCCCTCCGCACGCCGCGTCCCCGGCACCATGGCCGCCAGGACGAGCAGCGGCAAGGGGACGAGATAGATGAGCGCCCAGTCCCGTACGGAGGGAGCCGACAGCCCCGGATAGACCGCGCCGCACACGAAGGCGAACACCGCGGCGGCCAGCAGGTGCAGCCAGCGGGTGTACATGACCGTACGTGTCAGCGGGCGCAGGAAGCGGGGCATGCGGTCATCGTGCCAGCCTCCTTCGCGGCGGCGGCTCCCCCGTGCGAGGGAGGTGCTCCCCACCGACGGGGGAGGCCCCGGCTCCCGGCGGCGGGCCACGCTGCTGTCATGACCAGCATCGACGTCCAGGACCTCACCAAGGAGTACGGCGGCAGGCGCGCCGTGGACCGGCTGACCTTCCGGGTGGAGCCCGGCCGCGTCACCGGGTTCCTCGGCCCGAACGGCGCGGGAAAGTCCACCACCATGCGGCTCGCCCTCGGCCTCGGCCGCCCCACCTCCGGACGTGTGCTCATCGGCGGCCGCCCGTACGCCGCCCACGACGAACCGCTGCGCCAGGTCGGCGCGTTGCTCGACCCCCAGGCCGCTCATGGCGCCCGCACCGCGCGCGACCACCTCCGGGTGCTCGCCGCCGCCCACCGCATCCCGGTACGCCGGGTCGACCACGTGCTCGCACAGGTCGGCCTCGCCCCGGTGGCGCGGCGCCGCGTGCGGACGTACTCGCTCGGCATGCGCCAGCGCCTCGGCGTCGCGGCCCTGCTCGGCGACCCCGCCATGATCCTGCTCGACGAACCCGCCAACGGACTCGACCCCGAAGGCATCGTCTGGATCCGCGAGTTGCTGCGCGGCCTCGCGCGCGCGGGACGCACGGTCCTGGTCGCCAGCCACCTCATGAACGAGACCGCGACCTTCGCCGACCACCTCGTCGTCCTCGGCCGCGGGCGGCTGCTCGCCGACGCCTCGATGCCCGACTTCCTCGCCGCGCACAGCACTCCCGGCGCCCGGGTGCGCACCAGCGAACCCGGCCGGCTGCACGCGGCCCTCCGGCGCGCGGGCCACGCGCTCACCGTCACCGGTGACGGCGACTGCACGGTCACGGGAGCGACCGCGGCCGACGTCGGCGCCCTCGCCGCGCGCGCCGGCGTCCCCGTCCTCGAACTCGGCGCCACACATGCCTCCTTGGAAGAGGCCTACCTCGCGCTGACGGCGGCCGACGCCGAATTCACCGCCACCCCTCTCCAGGAGGCCTGACCGTGTCCACCACCGCCGTCCTGCACTCCGAGTGGCTCAAGGTCAGGACGCTGCGCGGCAGTCTCGGCTCGCTGCTCGCCGTCTTCGTGGCCACCGTCGCCATCACCGTGCTCGTCTTCGCCACCGTCGGCCGCGCCGAGAGCGACGGCAGCGACGACCCGCTGTTCGGCGCCTTCTACGCGCTCGACTTCGGTCAGATCGCGGCCCTCGCCTTCGGCGCCACCACCGTCTCCGCCGAGTACCTCGACGGCGCGCTGCGGGTCTCGCTGGCCGCCGTGCCCGGCCGGACGCTCTTCTATGCGGCCAAGATGACGGTGATCGGCGGCTGCACCCTCGTGGTCGGGACCGCCACGACCTGTACGGCGTTCGTCGCGGGGCAGGCGTTCCTGGGGTCCGACGCGCTGGGCCTCGGCGACCCGGGCGCGCTGCGCGCCTGCCTCGGCGGTGGGGTGTACCTCACGCTGATGGCCCTGTTCGCGGCCGGGCTCACCGCCGTACTGCGCAGCGCCGTCGCCGTGTTGAGCATCCTCGTCCCGCTGCTGCTGATCGTGTCGTTCGTCGTCGGGGACCTCGCCGCGACGGCCGCCGACCTGCTGCCCGACCGGGCCGGCCAACAGGTGCTGCGCGAGCACCCCGTGGGCTCCCTGGGCCCCTGGACCGGGCTCGCCGTGACCGCGCTGTGGGCCGCGCTCGCGCTCCTCGCCGGCTGGTGGACGGTGCGCCGCAGGGACGCCTGACGGCCGGTCGGCCCGTTGTCAGTGGCGGCCGCTTTACTGGAGCCATGAACATCGCGGAGCAACTCGCGACGGTCGACCTGCTGTGGAGCGGGCCCTTCCCGCCCGCCCACGGCAGATCGCCCGCGGGCTGGGGCGGACCGGGGTTCACCACGGCCGAGTTGACCGAGCGCGAGGGCGTGCGCGAGCTGGCAGAGGCCCAGGCGGACGCCGACCGCGACGGCCTGTCCGGGCTGCTCGCCGCGCGCTGGGGAGAGCCGTACCGGCTGAGCCTGTGGAGCCTGCACACCCGCGCCCTGGAGCACGGCGAGTCCATACCCGAGCCCTGGGGATGGCTCAGCGCCTGCGCCCAGGACCTGCACCTGTGGAGCGTCGGCGAGCGCTGGGTGGCCCTCGCCGTCGCCCGGCAGGGCGACGAGCAGCCCTACCAACTCCTCGCCGTGGTCACGGATGTCGCCCCGCCGTAGCCCGCCCGCGGCGCGCGGCCGGGGAACTCCCGTGCCACCATGGGATCTTGAGCCCCGCCGGACCCCGCTCGGGCCACCTCCGGGCTCCACCACCGCCGCAGACCGCATGAAGGAGAGCACATGAGCGACGCCAGCGCGCAGCAGCCGGGGGAGCGGATCGCCAGCCACATCGCGCACAACGCCCGTGTGTGGAACTACTGGCTGGGCGGCAAGGACCACTACGAGGTGGACGAGCAGGTCGGCTCCATGGTCACGTCCATGTATCCGAGCATCGGCGAGGTCGCCCGCGCCGACCGCGCCTTCCTGGGCCGCGCCGTGGGCTTCCTCGCCGGGCAGGCGGGCATCCGGCAGTTCCTCGACATCGGCACCGGCCTGCCGACGGTGAACAACACGCACGAGGTCGCCCAGCGCATCGCGCCCGACGCCCGCATCGTCTACGTCGACAACGACCCGATCGTGCTCACGCACGCCCGCGCGCTGCTCACCAGCTCAGCCGAGGGCGCCACGCACTATGTGGACGCCGACGCGCACGACCCGGACGCGATCATCGCGGCCGCGTCCGACACCCTCGACTTCGAGCGGCCCGTCGCCGTCATGCTCCTCGGCATCCTGAACTTCGTCGTCGACACCGAGAAGGCCACGGCCATCGTGCGCCGCCTGACCGACGCGATCCCCTCCGGGAGCTACGTCGTCCTGACCCACCCCACCCTGGAGCTGGGCGGGGAGGGCAACGAGGCGGCGATGAAGTTCTGGAACGAGAACGCGACACCGCCGATCACCGCCCGCACGAGCGCCGAGGTCCTGGCGTTCCTCGACGGCCTGGAGCTCGTCGAGCCCGGCCTCGTCTCCTGCGCCCGCTGGCGCACCGAGGAGAGCGAGGAGGGCCCGCTGGTCGCCCAGTTCGGGGTCGTGGCCCGCAAGCCGTGACCGGCGGCCCGGCGCGTCAGCCAGTCACGGCCACCGGTCCGGCGCGTCCCTGAGCCACGGCTACCGGCCCGGCGCGCCGGGAGCGCGGGCGGCGGCACGCAGCCGGGCGAACTCCTCCGCCATCGTCTCCTTGGTCCAATGCGCGTTCAGCCCACTGGGGTTGGGCAGCACCCACACCCGCGCGCCGCCGATCCTGCGCTCCTGCGGGCCGATACGCGCCTTGGGCTCCTGGAAGGCCGCGCGGTACGCGGTGACGCCGACCACGGCCAGCCACCGGGGCCGCAGCCGCGCGACCTTCTCCGCCAGCAGCCGGCCCCCCTCCAGATACTCCTCGGCGCTCAGCTCGTCGGCCCGCGCGGAGGGCCGCGCCACGACGTTCGTGATGCCGAGCCCGTACGACAGCAGCTCCTCCTGCTCGGCCGGCAGGAGCCGGCGGGGCGTGAAGCCGGACAGATGCAGCACGGGCCAGAAGCGGTTGCCCGGCCGCGCGAAGTGGTGCCCGGTCACCGCCGTCATCAACCCCGGGTTGATCCCGCAGAAGAGCACGGAGAGGCCGCTCGCGACGAGGTCCGGCACCGGACGGTCACGAGCGGCCTCCAGCTCCGCGGGGGTCGGCCGGGTCAGAGGATCGCCCCGGGCGTGTAACCGGCGGCCTCGGGGTGCCGCTTCACGATCTCCTCGACGCGCGCGACGATCTGCGCCACCTGCCCGGCGGCCGCGCCGGTGAACGACAACTTGTCCGCCATCAGCGCGTCGAGCTGCGCCCGGTCCAGCGGGATGCGGGAGTCCGCGGCCAGCTTGTCGAGCAGCTCGTTGCGCTCGGCGCCCTGCTCGCGCATGGCCAGCGCGGAGGCCACCGCGTTCTCCTTGATCGCCTCGTGGGCCTCCTCACGGCCCACGCCCGCCCGCACCGACGCCATGAGCACCTTCGTGGTGGCGAGGAACGGCAGGTAGCGGTCGAGCTCACGGGCGACGACGGCGGGGAACGCGCCGAACTCGTCGAGCACCGTCAAGAACGTCTCCAGCAGACCGTCGAGCGCGAAGAACGCGTCCGGCAGCGCGACCCGGCGCACCACCGAGCAGGACACGTCGCCCTCGTTCCACTGGTCGCCGGCCAGCTCGCCGGTCATCGACGCGTAGCCGCGCAGGATCACCATCAGGCCGTTGACGCGCTCGCAGGAGCGGGTGTTCATCTTGTGCGGCATCGCCGACGAACCGACCTGGCCCGGCTTGAAGCCCTCGGTCACCAGCTCGTGCCCGGCCATCAGCCGGATCGTCTTGGCCGTCGACGAGGGCGCCCCGGCCAGCTGCACCAGCGCGGTGACGACCTCGTAGTCGAGCGAGCGCGGGTAGACCTGGCCGACCGACGTGAACGCCTGCGCGAAGCCGAGGTGTCCGGCGATCCGGCCCTCCAGCTCCGCGAGCTTCGTGTCGTCGCCGCCCAGCAGGTCGAGCATGTCCTGCGCGGTGCCGACCGGGCCCTTGATGCCGCGCAGCGGGTAGCGGGTCAGCAGCTCCTCGACGCGGCCGTAGGCGACGAGCAGTTCGTCGGTGGCGGTCGCGAAGCGCTTGCCGAGCGTGGTGGCCTGTGCGGCGACGTTGTGCGAGCGGCCCGCCATGACCAGCTCGCCGTACTCACCGGCCAGCTTGGCCAGCCGGGCGAGGACGGCGACGGTGCGGTCGCGCACCAGCTCCAGGGAGAGCCGGATCTGCAACTGCTCCACGTTCTCCGTCAGGTCACGGGAGGTCATGCCCTTGTGGACCTGCTCGTGCCCGGCGAGCGCGTTGAACTCCTCGATACGGGCCTTCACGTCGTGCCGCGTGACCTTCTCGCGCTCGGCGATCGAGGCGAGGTCGACCTGGTCGAGCACCCGCTCGTAGTCGGCGATCGCGGCGTCCGGCACCTCGATCCCGAGGTCCTTCTGTGCCTTCAGCACGGCGAGCCAGAGCCGGCGCTCCAGCTTCACCTTCTCCTCCGGCGACCAGAGGGTGGCGAGCTCGGCGGAGGCATAGCGTCCGGCGAGAACGTTCGGGATACGGGGCTTGGCAGGCGCAGTCACGTGGACGGAGCCTATCAGCAGTCCATACAGGCTCCGCTCATTCCATGTGATGTAGGAACGCACAGGTCAGAGGCCATCCGTTCCGCCGCCCGCGTGCGGGTGTGTGAGACGGATGTGAGACGCCCGAGCGCAGAACGCTGGATCCCAAGATCTTCCGTCATTGAGTTGAAGTTAGGTTCACTAGGATCTATAGTAGCTACATCGGTCCCCAGAAACGGGGGCGGCCCCAACCCGGTGCTCGAACACCGTGAAGGGGCCTGACGGATCACCTGAGCAACCAGGAGAACCGCTATGGCTCAGTCTGCCATCGCCACGTCCAACGTCCACCCCTTCCCTGCGGTGCGCCCCGGCTTCAAGCTGGCGCCGGCCGCGATCGGCTCGCCCGCCGACGGCCTGCAGATCGTGTACATCGAGTGCCCGAACTGGTGCACCGAGGATCACGTCAACGAGTGGCAGCACTCCGTCGACGACGTCTCCCACTGGGGGGACTCCTTCGGGGCGGGCATCCCGTCGTTCGTCAACGGCGACGACGTGTACGAGCTCGCCGCCCGGGTGTACTCCGACCCCTCCTCGCAGGACCCGCAGATGCGCCTCGCGCACGTCATGGTCGAGAACCCCGCGGGCATGGACGGGCACCTCACCCCGGACATGGCCGACGAGACGGCCGACGACCTGATCAAGCTGGCGGCGAAGCTGCGCACCGCGGCTCGCACCGCCCGCCTGGCCAACGGCGGCGACTCCGACCCGGACATGGACGAGGCTCTGCGCCGTGTCCGTGAGGGGCAGTCGGCATGACCGAGCGCCTTCCGGTCTTCGGGCCGTCGCAGGTGTTCGAGGTGGAGGGGGTCGCCGCCGATCTGGTCATCCGGGTCGCGGCGGCTGTCTCCCGCGAGCAGTTGCTTGCCGCGGTCGCCCTGGCGTTCACGAACATGCCGGAGGCCGACCCGTCCACGCTGACCCCTGAGCAGGTCCGCGCCGAGGTCGAGGCGGAGCTGGCGGTGCAGATGCTCGCCGACGTCGACCGCACCCTCGCGGGCGGCTGGCCTGTGCGGTTCGAGCAGGAGCACCTGGCCCGGTACCGGCAGTTCACGGCGGCGCTCGAGAACGCCTACCCGCCGCCGCCGATCCTGCCGCCTCTGCCCGCCCCCCAGTACATCGAGGGTCAGGTCCGGCTCGTCACGCACGACGCCGGCGCGCTGCTCGTCGACGAGCCGGCCTGGTGCATCGGGCATGCCTGGCAGCCGAACCCGCACCGGGTCGACATCACGCACAACGCGACCCGCATCAAGTCGGGTCCGCTGGCTGCCCGGATCAGCTGGGCGCCGTTCATCGAGGCGGCGCCCCGGGTGGCCGTCGAGCTGGAGTTGGCCGCCGACTACGAGGCCGAGGAGATCGGCCCGGTCGCCGAGTCCCTGCGCACGGCCGCGGACCGTCTTGAGCGCCTGGCCGTCGAAGCGATCCGCCTGCGGGGGGCGTCATGAGCATCGAGGCCACCTTCAACGCCATCTACGCCGAGCAGCATCCGCGCCTCGTGAAGTGGCTGTACTGGAAGCTTCCCAGCTACCTGCCGCACGTCGCCGAGGACTACGCGCAGGAGGCGTTCGCCGACCTGTGGGAGATCTTCCAGAAGGAGCGCACCGTCGACTACCCGTGGGCACTCCTGAAGAAGATCGCTCAGCGGAAGATGGCCAACTACTACAGCCGGTGGGACAGCGCCAGCGGTGACTCCGTCGACTTCGACGAGCCGTCAACGGCTCTCGTCGAGGCGGTGCAGGGCCACCGGTACGCGGAGGGTGACCCGGAGATGTCCCTCCTCGCCGGCGCACTGTGGGAAGCCACGGAGGCGATGCAGGCCGCTTCGAAGAAGTGGCGAGCCCTGCATGCACTGACCGCCAAGATGCGGCCGTTGGGCGAGCCCTACCCGACAAGCGGCCGAAGCCTGGCCCGCAAGCTGCGCGAAGAGGCGGCACGCGACAAGGCGTACAGCGACCGGGACCAGGCCCTACGCGAGTTGCAGGCGGCCTGTGCCGAGGTCGGCCAGCTCCGCAGCGAGCTGGAGCGGCTCGGCGGCCGGGGCTGGAAGTCGTGCACGGGCTGGCCCCCTCCGCGGCAGGGGGGCGGCGGATCCCGCGTCCGCACGACCTCCATCTGCGACCCCACCGTGACGGAGTGCCCGAAGGGGCATTCGCTCAGCCTCGAGACGTGCGGCTTCTTGGAGGACGGCACGCGCACCTGCCGCGCCTGCGGCACTGAAGCAGGTCGTCGCTGGGCGACGAAGAGGAAGGCGGGGGCGGCCTCGTGAGCGCCTCCCGTGCGCCGCTGACGGTCCAGGAGCGGACGGCCCTGCACTGCGCCATCAAGGCCCGGCATGGGGCCCGCTGCTTCTACTGCACCCGCAACTTCCGGTCCCGGCCGATGCGCCGCAAGACCCTCGACCACTACGTCCCGCATCGGATCTGGCCCGGCTGGCACGTCGACAACCTCGTCCTCGCCTGCGAGCGCTGCAACCTCGCCAAGGCGGACACCCTGCCCCGGCCCCTCGTCTGGCTGCTGCTGGCCGTCTACCGGCCTGAAAACTGGGAGCTGACCGCATGAACACCACCGCCGCACGCCCCACCGAACGCTCGGCGTCGGGCGGCATCAACAAGTACCGGCAGCAGATGCCCGCAACCGAGGTGCTGCTCACCGGAAAGCTGATCGCCGCCCTGGTCGGCGACCGGCACGGACTCCAACTGTTCACCTGCGCCCTGGACAGGGCCACCGGACTCGCGAGGTGGAACCGATGACCGCCATCACCGCAGGTCGATCAACAAATGCCCCCTGGGTGGGGACGTGCCCGGACGGGTGCGACGGGCAGCACCTCCGCGATGTCGAGGGGAACTTCTTCCACCGCACGCCTGTCGTCACTGCCGCCCCTCCCCAGGCCGCCGTCGGGCGTACCTACAAGAGCGGGGAGCCGGAGGCGCCTTGCCTGACCGCCCACCTCGTGGTTCCGGACGGGCCGGAGCTGGCTGAGGAGGCGCCGCACATCGCCATCGACGGCGGCGATCTGTTCGGCCCCTACGCCGAGCTCGACGCCGACGAGGCCGGCGAGTTCATCACCAGCCTGAAGACGCTGACCGCCGCGGTCGAGCAGATGCGCGACCAACTGACGAAGATCAAGGAGCAGCAGTCATGACCATTTCCCTGGAACGTCCGGTGCGGGCGCAGATGCCGCCGGCCGTGCCGTCCACGCTCGTCTTCGGCCTGGAGGACCCGCCCGATGAGGTGCAGGCAGTGGTGACGCTGCGGGTCGCGATGACACGGGACATGCTCGGCGCCGCCCTGAACCTGCCGAGCCACACCGCCTACGACGAGGACCCGGACACGTGGTCCGTCGAGCGGATCCGCGAGTACGTCGAGCTGTCGGTAGCCCTGGAGGGGCCGTGGCGTCTCCTGCAGGACGCTCGCGGCTTCGATGACCTGCTGGACGAGCCGTCCGTGTGCGACCGCATCCGCGCCGAGCTGAGGGCCATCGACAGGGCGTACCCGGGCGCCCCGAAGTAGCACGTCAAATCCCAAAAGGGGGCGCTCTCGTGGCGCCCCCTTTTGGCGCCCGCGGGGGCGTCGGAAACCGCAGGTCGTTTCCCTAATCCCCCCTCGTTCTGACGGGGGTTAACTTGGATCGCACGCTGCAGTGTTTCCGCACTTCGTTCCACAAGTCCCCCCGCCCCTGCGGCGCCCGATCTGAGCGCCCTGTGGCGCCCGCCGTGAGCGCGCTCATGGCGCTCGTTCTGTCGCCAACTTGGGCGCCACGAGAGCGCCGTCTTGGCGACAACTCCGGGCGCCTTCTGTCGACAGAAACGGGCGCCACGTGAGCGCCAACTCTGAGCGCGTCCTGTCGACAGAACGAGCGCCAACTTGGGCGCCACGTGGCGCTTCCCGCGGGCGCCGGCTCCGCGTCCGGTACCGGTACTGGTTCCGGTTGCAGTACCGGTACCAGTACCGCTCTCAGTACCGCCCCGCAGTACCGGAACTGGTTCCGCCCGGAACCGCATCCGAGGGTGCCCGCGGCGACGGACACCCCGCTCCCCGTAAGGCCGGGACGCGCCTCCCGTAGTTCCCGTCGACCCGTTGGATCCGTGCCTGTCTCTCATCAGACGCGGCGCCGGCGGACGCACCCCGATCCGCGCCCGCACTCCACCGGGCACGGCGCGGGGTGCGTCCCATTTTCGTTTCCCATTTCGTTTCGCGGGCCGGGGAGTCGCCGCGCCGGATGGTCACGGGCGCGACCATCGGAGTCACGCAGGTCTGCGGCCCGTGCAAGATCATGGTCACGGGTTCTGTCACGGGTGTCACGGCGGCCGTGACGGATGGCTCAAGCAATGGCTCAACGGCTCGGCTCAAGCCGTTTGGGGCTGAGCCCTTGACTTCTACGCGCCCGCTCGCGCACGCGCGCGGGAGGCCGACGTTCACTCGTTCACCCGGTCGTACACCCGGCCTTGACGGGTGAACTCTGCTTCCCCTACGCGCGCACGTGCGCGCACGACGCCCCGGGGCGGCCGGCGTTCACCCGGTGGGGCTCCGGTGGGGCGGTGACTTTCCACCGTGCGGGTCACCGGGCAGGGTCACCGGTCCCGACGTGCAGCAGTGGCCATCCGGTGACCTGGTGGCCCCGTCCAACCCCCGTCCCAAGGGCGTCCAGGGGGCGTCCGGTACCCGTCCACTGGACAGCTGCTGGACGGGGTCGGGACGGGGGTTGGACGGCCTCTGGACGGGGTGGTGGACACCCGTCTATGACCCGTCTTGACCCCGTCTACAGGCCGTCTTGGACCCGTCTACGGATCGGCGCCGCCCAAGATCTAGACGGGCAATAGACGGGCTGAAGACGGGTCATAGACGGGTGACAAGACGGGGCAAGTCGGGGGGCATAGACCCGGCGCGCACCCGGCAGCCCTCCGGCGTAGACCCGGCGGGACCCCGGCGGGACCCCGGCGGCGTGCCGGGTGTCTGCCGGGTCTGCGCCGGGTCCGTGCCGGGCGACACGATGGGGCATTTTGGGTGCTACACGGCTGCTACCGAGGTGCTAGACCGCAGGTCACAGCTGCTACATCTGCTGCTATACGGACTGCTATACAAGATCAGCTAGCACCCGAGTAGCAGGCGCGTAGCAGTTGCCGACCTGCGGCGTAGCAGCCCGATAGCAGCAGATGTAGCACCCGACTTGCCCCGGTATCGCCCCCTGCTCAATGCCTGCTCAAGGGTGCTCAGCCCCAGGTCGCAGCCGCTCAAGCAGGTGCTCAAGGGGGTGCTCAAGATCGCTTTGAGCAGGGGCTGAGCAGGTAGTTGAGCAGCCGTGACCTGCGACGGAGCAGGCTTGAGCAGGCGATTGAGCACCCGGATTGCCCCGGTCTGTCGCCCGGCCAGACCCCGGCCAGACCCCGGTCCGGACCCGGCCAGGCGCTGGTCTCTGGCCGGCTACTGGCCGGGGTCAGACCGCCCTCAGGCCGGGGTCTGGCCGGGGGTCTGGCCACCCGATGTGTCCCGGTATCGGCAACCCCTCGCCGGGTCCTCGCTACTCCTCGATCGCAGGTCGGAAGTCCTCGCGGAACTCCTCGGCGTACCCCTCGCCTTGATCGTCGAGGGCCACGCGAGGGGTAGGCCGAGGGGCTGCGACCTGCAGCCGAGGACTAGGCGAGGGCCATGGGAGGGGCCCGGCTTGCCCCGGTATCGGTTACTGCTCGGCAGGTGCTCGCAGCTGCTCGACCGCAGGTCACAGCCGCTCGGGTTACTGCTCGGCGGGTGCTCGACGATCAAGGCGAGCAGTAGCGCGAGCACCCGGCGAGCACTTCGTGACCTGCGGTCGAGCAGTAGCCGAGCACCTGCCGAGCAGCACTGACACCCGTCTGACCTGCACTGACACCCGCTGACACCCCGCTGACACCTGATCAAGGTGTCAGCGGGGGTGTCAGAACCGCTGACACCCCGCCCCGCCTTAGGTAACGCGTGCGCGCGGGCAAGGCTGACACCCGCTGACACCCCGGACAGTGTCAGTCGGCGCTGACGCCTTGAAGGGCTTGACGACGTAGCGGTCGGCGATCTCGACAATCTGCTCGCCCCTGAACCACGTCTTACGACCATTGGCGACGAACGGGATCTCGCGGCGCCGGACCATCTCGCGGAGAGTGCTGTGCGTGAACGGGGTCCACTGCGCGGCCTCGTCGGGGGTGTAGTGGAACAGCGCCCCCTCGGGCGTGTTCGGCAGCGGGATTTCCTCGCGGATCTTCGGCAGATGTGTCACGCATGGAGGATCTCCATCAGCGGTAGGTTCAAGATCCTCCGATCGTGGGGTTAGGGGCGGGGCCCTTTTCTCATGTGCGGAACAGGCGCCCGTGTTCGGTCAGCACGCTGTGCACCTCGGGGACGGAGGCGAACGGCCGCAGCCGCTCAAGGACGATGCGCGTTCGCGTCGCCGTGCGATCCGACGACAGGTCGCCCGACAAGCCGATGATGCGTTGCGCCTCCGCGGCTGCCCGCTCCGGCTCGTTCGCGTCGGCCAGAGCGACCGCCAGCCACGACCGGTACAGCGCCAACTCGCGGGCGTGCGTGGCGTCGTAACGCCCCAAGACATCCGTCAGCACCGGTACGGCGCGCAGCGGTCGGCGTAACTCCGTGAACACCCGTGCGTCCATGATTTCCAGCTCCTCGCGCGACACCCAGTACGCCCACGGCGGCGCCTGGTCGTCCGCCTCGGCGTCGAGCGCGGCATGCGCCTCGCCCAGCGCCCGCATCGCCGCCTGAACGTTGTCCGCGCCGCCCAGACGGGTGTGTGCCCATGCCACCCGGTCGGCGAACAGGGCGCGCGCCGCCGCGGGCGCATCCGGCCCCGACTCGCGCAGCGCAGCCTCCGCCAGGTCGACGCCCTCAGCCTCACGCCCGTTGTTCGCCCACTGGTAGGCCAGCGAGCCCGCCAGATTCCCGGCAAGCGGCTTGTCCCCGGCCTGCCGTGCCGCGTCCAGACCGATCCGGTACGCGCGCTCCGCGTCATCGAGACGGCCGGCGTCCGACGCCACCCAACCGGCGATCTGCCCCAACTCGCCGATCTGCACCAGCAGAGCCCGCCCGGTGTCCTCGGTGAACGTCGACTCCCGGTACAGGGCCAGCGACTTGCCCAGCTCCCGGAACGCGGGCCCGATCAGGTCGCCACCCGCCAGCACGTCATCTGCCAGACGCAGCGCATGCACGCGGGCGGCCAGGCCCTCCACCTGCTCGACGCCGATACGCCGACCGGAAGAACCCGCCGCGAGAACGTCACCCGTGGGCAGCAGCGCCGACAGGGAAGCCGTGGCCCCGGGCAGCCGCGCCCGTTCATCGCCGCGGGCATACGCGGCTGCCTGCTCCATCTCCCGCAACGGCACAGCGAGCACCTGCGCCAGCCATGGCAGCCACACCTCCGGCACCCGGCTGCCACGCTCCCACCGCGACACCTCGTTGCGGGTCACCGACTGCGTGCCCGACACGGCGCACAGCAGCCCGGCCAGCTGTCGCTGTGACTTGCCGGCCGCCCGGCGCAGCCCGGCCAGGTACACACCGAAATGCTGCCTGCGCTCGCTCACAACCACCCTGGCCCCCTCACGCGGACAGTCTGGCCCCCTCCTGGCCCCCCGTGTGGCTCCTTCCCGCCTCCATCACCCCCGATTGCATGGAAGGACACAAAAAGCCCCGGCGACCGCGCGAACGGCCCCGGGGCATGGCCGACTGGATGGAGTCGACGTGATTGAGCGTAGCGAGCCGGGCGGGTCTGCGGCACTGGCGGAGACCCCGGCGAACGTGGCGTACAGGAAGCTTTTGGAGCACTCCGTGAACTGCAGGCGGTGCGTGGCCAACTGGCAGGAGTGCCCCACGCGGCGCGCGCTCGCCGAAACGCTGCGGCAGGTACGCGGATGAACGAGGGGGCCCGGTACTGCGGGTACTGCGACAAGCCGCTGCTGCCCGGCCAGCAGACCACGAAGTTCGTGACCGTTGCCATTTCGGCCGGAGGCTGGTCCATGGAGCTGCACGACGAATGCGTCGTAGAGGCCGACGAGGAGCGGGCGAGGAGGCTGGAGGAGGCCTGAACGCCTACCGAGCTGATCGTCGCAGGCCGGACCGCCGACGCCTCGGCACCAACGCGATGGCCTGCCCTGCGTAAATCTCGCGAACCCGGTCACCGAGAGGGATGTACACCTCATCGGTTCTGTGGGCGAGGGCGATCACGTCAAGGCTTTCTCCGACGTCTACCAATGCACTCTGCTGCACCATGTAGCCCACCATCCCTGCGGCGGCGAACCGTATCGGGTCCGACAGGACGAAGCCGAGCTGTGCGGTCACGTTTGAGAGCGCAGCCTCGAACGCCGAGCCGGCGTCGGCCCGTCCCTGAGCCGCCTGCGCGTCATTCGGGGAAACCCCGAGCAGCCGGTTGTGGCGCACGACGCCGTGGTACTCGATCAGCTTGTCCGAGGCCACGCGCACCAGACCGTTGAACTCGACGAGGTGCTGCAGCTCGAACTCCTCGCGCCGCTGCCTCAGAGCATCCGCAGCGTCATCGAGCTTGTCCTTACGCTGCCGGCGGTACGTCAGCCAGCCGTTGAACTGCGTCGCCACGCCGCCAAGGGCGAACGCGACGACACCCCACCAGAACTTCCACCCCTCCATGCGCGGGAGTGTACGGGCACCCCTGAGGACGTCAGTCCCAGATGTCATCGTCCTCGTCGCCCGGATCCGGGGCCGTGATCCGCTGAGCCGACGCCGGCGTCAGACCCAACTCGCCGATCAGCGACCGGAAATGCTGACGATGCTGGTTCACGATCGTCACCCACGGATTCCGGGCCTTGCCGTGAGCGCCCTGCACCACATGACCATCAAGAGCCAGCGCCCGCAGACCCATCTTCAACGTCGCCCACGTGATGCACAGATCCGTCACCGTCTCCCGCTGCGCATCCACCAGGCCCGCCGAGTAGGTGAGCGCCGGAACGATCCGCGCCCACAACTCCGCGGCCGTCTCCCGCGCCCGCACCACCTCCGCATCCGAACCCGGCAGCAGGTCCGACCAGTCCGGCTCCTGCGGATCCCGCGGCGGAAACCGCACCCCCTGCTTGTTGCGGTCCGCACGGAACGTGCCCTCCCGCACCGCCTGCATGTACGGCTTCGGCTTACGGCCAGCGACAGCCATTCGAACCACCTTCCAAGATCGAAGAACGGGTTTTGTCAGATCAGCCATCAGCTCGAAAGACCTCCCCCGCGGTCCGGGTGCGCGCGCCCAGGGGGGCACCCGCCACCCCAGGGGGTCACTGTTCGGTGTTCCATCCGCCGCGCTGGGTCGGGTTGGTGGCGGTTTCGGTGCCGTGGCAGCTGGCGCAGAGGCCGCGGCCGTGTTGTGGGTCGTTGGGGTCGAGCCCTTGGGTGACCAGCTGGCGGCGGCTTGTCGGCCAGTGGTCGGCGACGGTCGCAGTCTTGGTCTTGCATATGACGCAGATCGGATCTCGGTCGAGGACACGACGACGGAACCTCTGCTCGTGCTGCTGCCCGTAGCCACGCTGGGTGGCTGTGCCTCGCTGCCTGTCTGCCTGCTTGGCGTGGACGGGGCAGGGCTTGCTGTGCTCACAGCCTGGCCGGCTGCATGGTGGCTTGGGTCTGCTGGGCATGTGCTGCTCCTGTCTGTGTTCTCCGGGCGGGCCAGACCGTGTTGGCCTGGCCCGCCCCGGTCGGCGCTGGACGGATCGGGGCGAGGAAAGAGGACTCGCTACCGCCCATCGCTCCCTGGCACGGCTGGCCTTCACCGTGGTCGGGTGACGTTGACGCCGGATCTATGCGGCCGTGGGCCCGGTGTCGCCGGGGTCGGCCATGGCCTCGATGTCCTTGCTGCTCACGCCTCGCAGTTCGTCGGGGGCGGGGAGGGCGCCGAGGAAGCCGTGGGTGAGTGCGCCGGCTGTGGTGTGCTGTCGTGCGTAGATGTCGCCTGCCTGCTGGTAGCGCTCGGCTTCGGTGGGCCTGGTGTCGAGGTAGCCCTGCAGGACGTGGTCCCAGTTCATGTCGTGGGCGCGCTTGGCGATGGCGCGGGCGAGTACTTTGTCGCCGCCTTGCTCGGCGCTGGTGAGGGCGCGTGCGGCTTCGTCGGGCTTCTTCAGCTTGGCGGCCCGGTCCTGCGCGTCTCGGACGGTGCTGTCGACTGCGGCCTTCTCGGCGCTGGTGTACGCGTTGGCGCGCACGTCGTCGTAGCCCCACAGCTGGCGTTCCAGCTGGGCGAACGTCTCCTGGTCGGCCTTGATCTGCTCCTGCTGCACCTTCTTGAGTGCGGCCTGGGTGGTGGCGTAGAGGCGGGCGATTTCGATGCGTCGGGCGTCGGGGTGCATGTTGCGGGTGCCGCGGATCTGCTGGAGTCCCTGCTTGTAGTAGCCGCGGATCTCGTCGGTCTTGTCCTGTGCGGGGCTGGTGGTGCGCTGGTGCTGGCTTCGGATGAGGGTGGTCATCTGCTTGCCGTTGTCGGTCATGGCTGTTCCTCGTCGGGGAGTTGGAGGTGGGCGCATTGCCCGCCGTGGACGTCGTTGCATGGGGGGATGTGGGGGGTTCGGCAGTGGTGGGCGCCGCAGCCGCGCACGCACGCGCGTCCGCGCTTGCCGGGAAGGGGCCGGCCGCAGGAGACGCAGCGCCGGCGGGCAGTCATGCCGGGGTCTCTTCGGTGATGTGGAGGTGGCGCGGATCGAGGACCCATTCCACTTCGATGGGGTTGGCGAGGTTGCGGTCATTGATGGCGAGCACGTGGTGGGGCTCGGCGAGCGTGGTGTAGATGCGGCCTGCTCCGGGGGCATGCCCGTCTCCGGCCGCGTAACCGTGCGCGGTGTCGAGTGAGGGTGTCCAGGACATGCGACGGGCGTGCTGGGGGTGGGCTGCCCGCCACAGACGGGCCGGGGTGGCGGGTGGCTTGGCGACCTGGCCGTCTTGGGTGAAGCCGGCGCGCTTGAACAGGGTCAGCCAGTGCTGTTGCGGCAGGAGTTCGGCGGGGCGCGCGCAGTGGGCGAACGCCATGCCGAGGTGCTGAGCGAGTGTCTGCCCGGTGATGCAGTGCCGTTTGGATGCGTGCCACAGGACGGCCGGCAGGCGGCTGGGGTGGGTGCGGTCGAGGATGCTGGCGAACACGTCGGGGCTGAGAGCTCCGGCCTGCCGGGTGATGTAGCGGCTGATGTCCGTCTGCAGTTGCTTGTCGCTCCACAGGGTCGGGCTGCGGGGTGTGGCGAGGGCCTGCGGGAGGATCATGCGTGAACCTCCTTAAGCAGCGCAGCGACCGCCTGCCAGCTCTCTCGGAATCCGGGATGCAGCTCTGCGGCGCCGACTTCCTGCGGGGTGAGCCAGCTGTAGCGGGTGCCTTCTCCGTCGCCATGGCCGGGGGTGAACGGCTCGGCGATGGAGGCGATCACGGTGTGGTAGCTCCAGCCGCCGTGATCGTTGCGGTGGCTGGTGATGAGCTGAGCCGGAGGTAGAGGGCCGAGTTCTTCACGTGCTTCCCGCCGGGCTGCCGTGTAGGCGGTCTCGTGGCGCTGCATGGCGCCCCCGGGAACGCTCCACGTGCCGCCGTGGTGGACCCATGGGGCGCGCTGCTGCAGGAGTAGCCGTCCGTTGTGGTTGAGCAGGAGACCGGCCGCGCCGTGCGGTCCCCAGTGCGCGCACCCGCGGCGGCAGGTCACGTACCCGCGGCTGCTGTCGAGGGAGATCACGCGTCCTCCTCGTCGGCCCAGCGGCGCATCTTGGCCGTGTGCCGGGCCTGGAGGCCGCGGGCGCGGTTGTCAGCGAACTCCTCACGCTGCTGGCGGCGCTGCTGCCGCTTGGCCTTGGCCTGCGCGACCCGGGCGGCTATTTGCTGCTCGACGTGGGAGGTCACGGCGCCACCCCCACGGTGGCGAGGAACTCGGCGTGCTTGACTGGGTCCTGCTTCTGTCGGGCGTCGGCGACCCATGCGTCGCGCATGCGCGCAGCACCGTCCTGGTGCTCGGCGCAGACGGTGACGCGCATGGTGCTGGATTCAGCGGGCCGCTGCTGGTCGATCGTGTTGCGGACGGCGAGCACGCCGGGCTGGCCGCAGCTGTCGTGTCCGTGGCTGCAGGCGCCGGTATCGACGGGAATGATCTGCACCGTGAACGTCGTCTCACGGTCGTCGTGCAGAATGATCGTCGTCCTGGTCATGTCCGTGACTCCTTGATCGTGGTGGCTGTCGAAAGCGGCAGCAACAGGGGTGAGTTGGGGGCTGGTCTCGGGTGGTGGGTGGTGGGTTGTGGTGGGTTCTCCGAAACTCTCCACGCACGTACACATGGGCAGTTATCGGGAGACCCGCCACAACCCACCACCCTCTAGGCGTTTTTGCAGGTCACGCGGCTTCCTTCTCTTCGTCGCCGAGGAGCATGAGGCCGAGCCAGACGGCGCCGATCTTGCGCGCCTTCTTCTCGAATCCGCGGGTCTTCATGGAGGTGGCGAACGCGACTTCAGAGCCGACCTCGTCGGCCTTGATCCCGGCGTCGTGGCACCACTTGGACCACGCCTGGAACAGCTCGCGCGAGCGGACGACGGCGTGCGGGTTCGTCATGGTCCGTTCGGTGAGGAATCGGCCGAGGGTGTCGCTCTCGGCCTGGTACTGCTCGGTTCGGACCCGGACGGCGTCGGGCGGGTTAAGGCCTTGCCGTTGGTAGTCGAGCCAGCCGGCGTAGCACCAGGCGAGCACCGCGGGCGCCGCCTGCTTGAGCCGTCCGGGCAGTTCGCCGTCCCGCTCCTCCTCGGGGATCACGACGTCGAACGGGACGACGAGGATGCGGCGCCACACGGCAGGGTCGTCGCCGCTGACCGCGGGCAGGTGGTTGGTCAGCATGACGAGGGTGTGCGAGGGGTCGAAGGTGATCGGGTTCTTGTGCATGTAGTTGGCTTCGATGGGGTCGCCGCCGACGAGGCGCTTCATGGTGGCCTCGGCGAACTTGCGGCCCTTCTCCGTCTCGGAACAGAACGCCAGGCGGGCACCGCGGAGCCGCATCTTGAACGCGCCGTGGCGTTCGTGCTTGGACTCCATGAGCAGGGCGGGGTCGACCTCGATCGCGTAGTCGCCCATGGCGTGCATGACCGAGTCCCGGATAGTGCCCTTACCGTTCGCGCCGGTCCCGGTGAAGATGGGCATCACGTGCTCGGTCTGCTTGCCGAGCATGGCGTAGCCGAACAGGCGTTGTACGAATGCCCGCACGTCCTCGTCGGGCAGGATGCGCTTGAGGAAGGCTTCCCACTCGTCGTCGGTGGCGTCGCCGACGGGGGCGCCTGCGACTTTGGTGATCAGGTCGGCGCGGCTGTTCTCCCTGATGGTGCCCTCGTTCAGGTCGACGGTCCCGGCCGGGGTGTTGAACAGGTAGGCGTCGGCGTCGAGCGCGCGGGCGGGCGCCGAGATCGGCTTGAGCGCTCCGGCCAGTTTGAGGATGCCTTCGATCGCGCCTGCGCTCTCCGCCTTTTTGACCTCGGCGTACAGGGCGTCCCGCCTCTCGCCCTTGTCCATGCGGAAGACCTCTTGCAGGGTCTTCTTGGTGGTGGCGATTGCTGCTTCGACGTCGACGCGTTCCTCGTCGAGTTTCCAGCGGGCGCCGTCCCAGTGGTGCCATCCGATGCCGTGAACGTGCCGTAGGTGATCGGCGTGCTGCTCGATGAACCGTTCGGCCATGCCGAGGTGTCCGCCGTGGATGTTGCGGGGGAGCTTGACGACGCGAAGCTTGGGCGCCGGCTCCGGAATGGGCTCGCTCACGCTGCCTCCTTTCCGGTGCTGCGGCGGGCGCGCGCGAGCATGTCGTGGTGGGCCTGGTCCCGTTCGGCGAGCGTCGGGTAGTTCCACGCGGGTTCGTGGTAGGCGAGCTGCCGGTTGAGGTCGGCTGCGATTTCGTCGCCGTACTTCAGCCACATCTGGGCGAAGGCGACGAGGCCGGCCATCTTGCGGGGGTCTTCGAGGTCGAGGGCGCACCAGTCGGGGCTGCCGTAGTCAGGGAAGTCGCCCCGCTTGTACAGGGCACGGGCGGCGGTCCAGTAGTCACGGATCACCGCGGTCTCGTCGGTCTCAGGCCTGCTCACGACGCCTCCTCGCCCTGCGCGGCTGCAGCTCGTACTCGGTGCCGCAGGGTCCCTGTACGTCGCCAAGGTGCCGGTGGCGGTGCCAGTTGTCGCAGCCGGGGCATTTGGCCGTGTACTCGACCTGGCCGCGGGTGATGAGCACCAGCGGGCGGGCCGACAGAGGCTCCCGGCTGACGGAGGTCTGGGTTACGGTGGTGGCGGACCTGCTGCCAGCCGCCGCTTGGTCTTCACGAACCCCGGGAGCTAGGGACTCTCGGGGTTCGTTGTTATTCAGGCTCATGCCGCGATGTCCTCCCCGGAGAGCAGACGCACCAGGTCGGCGGTGACGACTACGCACCGGTTGCCGACGGGGATCGTCTTGACGGGGCTCTCGCCGCGCTTGATGGCCTCGTACAGCCAGGACCGGCCGCAGCCGATGGCCGTGGCTGCTTCGCTGACGGGCACGGTGGGAGGCCATGTGCTGCGGATCGCCGCAAGCGTGGGCCGCTTCGGCTCCTTCATGCGGCGCTCCCGTGGTCCACGGTGCGCTCACTGAGCCAGCGCTCAATCGCGCTGCGCCTGTACTTGATGCGTCCGCCTCGCCCCGGCGACTGTTTGATGTAGGCCGGGCCCAGCCCCATCCATCGCCACTGGGCAAGCGTCTGGACGTGAAAGCCGTACTCGGCTTCTACCTGCCTGGGAGTCATGAACTCCTCGGCCATTATCGCTCCGATCGGGTTGAATCTAGGTTCGTTCAGACCTAGAGTGGGTCCATGGAGTCGAAGGTAGCAGACAACTCGAAGCTGAGAAAGATTCAATTGACGCCTACTCTGTTCTTCGTGACTGAGCAGCAGAAGAGGCGTCGCGGCGCCGTGGAGATGGGTCCGACCGCCGCCGTGGTGGCCGTCAACGTTCGCCGCATCCGGGATGAGGTGCGTGGCTGGTCTACGTATGAGCTGGCAGGGAAGCTGAGCAAGCTTGGTAGGCCGATCGCCCCTTCCGCCGTTTCGAAGATCGAGCGCGGAGAGCGGCAGGTGACCGTCGACGACCTGTTTGCGCTGGCTTACGCGCTGCAGGTGAACCCGAACGCCCTGCTCCTCCCGCCGACCGCCGAGGGGCAAGTCGACGTCACCGCCGCGGGCGCGCTCGACGCGTCGGTCGCATGGGACTGGGCCGAGGGTGAACGTCCGCTCAATTTGCCTGAAGGGGACGACGGCACGGCGCATAACCAGTTCCAGGCAGATGTGCGCCCCGCTGGACGGCGTCGGTTCGTCTCAGGTCCCGCCAAGGTGACGGCCAAGTTCGCTGGCCGTCACGGGTCAAGCGAGCTGCGCGGCGTCGTGGCGGACGACCTTCGCCGGCAGGAGGGCATCGGTAGCGACGGACGTGACGATGGCTGAGCCGAAGCGCATCGTCCTGTCGGGCGGGAAGGTGCGCTATCGGCTGATGGTCGACGCCGGCCGCGACGACACCGGCAAGCGGGTACAGCTCACGGTCACGCGGGATACAGCGACGGCGTGCCGTCAGGAACGCGACCGGATCATGCACCAGCGGTCCGCGGGTACCTTCATCGCCCCCAGCAAGATCACGCTTGCCGAGTGGCTTGATCAGTGGCTGGAGTACAAGCGGCGGGACGTCGAGGAGACGACGATCCGCAACTACCGGATGAGCCTGGTGCAGGTGTACGAGAAGCTCGGTCACGTCCGCCTGCAGGAACTCACCGAGGACATGGTGCAGGACTTCGTCGACGCGCTGATCGTCGAGGGCCGCCGCAAGGGTGGGCCGCAGGGGAAGCGCCTCGCGATCTCGACCGTCGAGGGCATCCTGATCCGCCTGCGCGGCGCGCTCGGACGTGCTGTTCTGCGCCGGCTGATCCCGGTGAACGTGGCCGCCGAGGTGCGGCCGTCGCTCGCCGACAAGAAGACCGACAAGCGGGAGCGGGAGCGGGCAAAGCCGTGGACCGTCGCGGAGGTGCAGGCGTTCATCAAGGGCATCTCCGGAGACCGTCTGTTCGCTCCGCTGCTGCTGTCCTTGATGGGGCTACGGCCCGCGGAGGTCTGCGGCCAGAGGTGGACGGACATCGATCTCGACGAGGGCCTGCTGTCGATCGCCATGACGCGGACCATGGTCGGCAACAAGACCGTGCTGGAAAAGGACACGAAGACGGCGGCGGGCGAGCGGGCCTTGCCGTTGCCCCGGGGGCCGTGGGAGGCGCTGCGGCAGCTGCGGGTGCGCCAGGCCGCGGAGAAGCTGGCCGCGGGGGAGGCGTACACCGATTCGGGGTTCGTCGTCGTCGACGAGATCGGCCGGCCTCTGAACACGCGGCATCTGCGGGAGCACGCCTACCGGCTGATGCGGGATCTTGGCCTGCGGCGGGTGCGCCTGTACGACGCGCGTCACTCTGTGCTGACCGTGCTGGCTACGTCGGGTGTCCCTGACGTGATCCTGGCGGCGTGGGCGGGGCACACCAACGCGGCCTTCACGAAGAAGAAGTACGTGCACATCGCGGCCGAGGACATGAGGGGCGCCGCGGCGGCTCTCGACGTCTTCCACGCGGGAGATCCAAAAGCCCTGATGTGAGAAATTGTGAGAGATGATCTCTCACATCGCTCTCCATATTGCCTCTGACCTGCTGTGATCTTTACGCCGGTAGAACAGTGGACGGAGTTTACCGGGCGTCCCTACAGGCTCCGAACCACGCACGGAATGGAGGAACGTACAGGTCAGCGCGGTGCGGGAGGTGACCTGGGCCACACCGCCCGAGCCCCTGGGGCCGCCCGCCCTCGATTCTCCACCGTCCCGGCCCGCCGTCGGCCGCGACCCCGGGCCCGCATAAAATGCGAGGGCGAACGCCGGGGGGCGGCACAGGGCGTCGTGGGAAGGACAAGCAGGTGAGCGGGGGACGCGGTGCCTTCGGGACCGCGCTGCGGGAACTGCGGCTGGCGGCCTCACTGACCCTGGAAGGGCTGGCGGAGGCGTCGGGCGTGAGCGTCCGCGGCATCGGGGACCTTGAGCGGGGGCGGCGGGCCGCTCCGCAGCGGCGCACGGTGGCCGCCCTCGCGGACGGACTGGGACTGAACGAGGCGGAGCGGGAGCGGCTGCTCGCCGTCGCCCGCGGCGGCCGCGGCGGGGCGTACCGCCCGGCGGGGGTGGGGACTTTCCCCCGCGGCATCGACGACTTCGTCGGCCGGGAGCACGAGCTCGCGCGGCTCCTGGCCCTCGCCGCGAGCTCCGTCCCGGACGAGGGCGGCGCCCCGCCGGGCCACCCGGTGACGGTCGCGGTCTCCGGGCCGCCGGGCACCGGCAAGACGACGCTGGCGCTGCACGCCGCCCGGACGCTCGCGGATTGCTTCCCGGACGGCCAGCTCGTCCTCGACCTGCGCGGCCTGGACGACGAACCGCCCGACCCCGCCGAACTCATGCACACCGTGCTCAGAGCCCTCCAGGTGCCCGACCGCGACCTCGCGCAGGCCGGACCGCAGGGCCACCCCGCCCTGTACCGGCAGCTCCTTGCCGACCACCGCGTCCTGCTGGTCCTCGACAACGCCCGGGACGAGGCGCAGGTGCGCCCGCTGCTGCCGGGCGCCGGCGCGGCCATGGTCGTCGTGACCAGCCGGCGCATGCTCACCGGCCTGGAGAGCGTGCACCGCCTCCCGCTCGGCGCGCTGGGCCCGGAGGAGTCCGCCGCGTTCCTGACCGCCCTGGTCGGGGCCGAGCGCGCCGCGGCCGATCCGGCCGCCCTCGCCGAGGTCGCGGACCACTGCGACCACCTCCCGCTGGCCCTGCGGGTGGCGGGCAACTGGCTGGCCACCCGCACCGGTTGGTCGCTGCGCCGCCTCGCCGACCGCCTGGCGCTCGACGAGCGGCGGCTGGACGCGCTGGCCGCGGGCGACCTGCGGGTCTCCGCCGCCTTCGACCTCTCCTACCGGCAGCTCACACCGGCCGCCGCCCGGCTGTTCCGCCGCCTCTCGCTCGTCCCCGGCGCGGACACCGGCGCGCCCGCCGCCGCCCGGCTGACCGGGCAGCGGCTGTGCGACGCCGAGGACACCCTGGAGGAGCTGGTCGAGGCCGGACTGCTCGGCGGGGACCAGGACCGCTACCGTCTGCACGACCTGCTCTGCCTCTTCGCCCGCACCCGGCTGACGGCCGAGGAGGACCCCGAGGCCGTCGACCGGGCCCGCGCGGAGCTGTACTGCTGGCTGCTGGAGACGACCGTGGTGGCGGGCCGCTGGTTCGAACCCGGCCACGGCGCGCCCCCGGCCGACTGGCAGGGAACGGTCGACCTGTCGTCCGCCGACCACGCGCAGCGGTGGCTCAGGGCCGAGGGCGCCAACTGGCTCGCGGCCCTGCGCGCCGCCGCCGCGGCCGGCGAGCACGCCACGGTGGTGGAGGTGGCCGAGGCGCTGCACTGGTTCTCCGACCAGTGGATCTTCTGGGGGCACTGGCCCGAGGTCTTCGCCACCGCCGCGCGCTCCGCGCGCGCCCTGGACGACCCCTCCCTCGAAGCGACGCAGATCAACTACCACGCCTGGGCCCTCCTGCTGTGCGAGGGCCGCTTCCGCGACAGCCTGGACCGGTCCGCCGAGGCCCGCGCCGCCGCCGTCCGCGCGGCCGACGTCACCCAGGAGGCCTGGGCCCACTTCTACAGCGCGTGGGCGCTGCGCAAACTCCAGGAGTACGCGGCGGCCGGCGCGCACATGGAGCGTGCCGGCCGGCTCTTCGCGACCGCCGACGACCTGTACGGCAGCCTGAACGCCCAGCACGGACACGCCCTCATCCTCGCGGACGAGCACCGGGCCGAGGCGTCCCTGCGGGCCTTCGAGTCCACGCTCGCCTTCCTGGACAGCGCCGGGGACGGCATCGCCCCCCACATCGCCGTCAACGTGCGGTCCGGACTCCACTCCGGCATGGCCTACGGCCTGGCCGACCTGGAGAAGTGGGAGGACGCCGTCGGGCACCGCCGGCTCGCCGTGGACCTCTGGCACGGCTCCGGCAACACCACCCAGGAGAGCAGCGAACTCGTCCGTCTCGGGGTCCTCCTGCTGCGCGCAGGAGAGCCGACGGCCGCGCGTGAGGCCTTCACCCGCTGCCTTGCCCTCGGCCCGGACGCCGCTCCGCAGGCCCGCACCGACGCCCGGCGCCACCTCGCCGAGCTGGACCGGACACCGTAGCCGCGGCCACCGGCACTGTTTTCTGCCTGCTTTCTGCCTGGAGAAGGGGACAGGGCGCTGATTGTCTGGACATGGCGGAGAAACCGGGCGCCGACGTCGACGCCCGGCATCCGCGCAGGACCAGAGCGCCGGTCGCCGGCCCCGGATCCGTGTGCGCCGTGGATCCGAACGCTCCGCCCTGGCTGTACGCAGGGAGAGGAGAGCCGGATGAACCCGGTGCTGACCACGGACGCGGTGTCCGAGAACGAGGGACTCGACCACTGGCGCGCCGCGCTCGACCGCGTACAGCTGCCCGCGGCCGTCACCCGGAGCGGGAACGGTCCGTTCACTGGCCGGCTCACCGCCACGCAGGTGGGTTTCCTGCGGGTCTGTGCGGTGGAGGCGGACGCGCACCGCGCGGGTCGCACGGCGTCGCACATCGCGCGCTCCGCCGACCCGTTCGTGGTGGTCGGCGTCCAGCTGTCGGGCCGCACCACGCTCACCCAGGACGGCCGACGGGCCGACGTGGGCCCCGGCGACCTCTTCGTCCACGACACGGCCCGCCCCTGCTTCTGGGAGCACCCCGGGCGCTTCACCGCCCGCCTCGTCCACATCCCGCGCCGCGCCCTCGGCCTGCGTGAGGCGGACCTGCGCCGCGTCACCGGTACCGCGATCGGCACCGGGCAGGGCTGCGGGGCGGTCCTGGGGCCCTTTCTGACGACGCTGGCCGACTCCGCCGCCGCGTACGCCCCAGCCCTCGCGGACCGGCTCGCCTCCAGCGTCGTCGACCTCGTCGCCGTCCTGGTGACGGAGCAGGCCCGGGAGGCGGGCGCCGCGCAGGAGAGCGCCCGCGGCCACCTGGTGACACGCATCCGCGACCACATCGACCGGCATCTGAAGGACCCCGCCCTGACGCCGGAGACCATCGCCTCGGCCCACCACATCTCCGTGCGCTACCTCCACCGCCTTTTCGAGGCCGAGGAGCTGACCGTGGGCCGGCTGGTCCGGCGCCGCCGGCTCGAGGAGTGCGCCCGCGAACTGGCGCGGGGCGGACGGGCCCTGCCGTCCGTGGCGTCCGTGGCGCAGCGCTGGGGGTTCGCCAGCCCCGCCCACTTCAGCCGGGTGTTCCGGGGCGCGTACGGCATCTCCCCCCGGGAGTGGCGCCGGGCGGGGGCCACTCCCGTGACGTGAACGCGGGCCCGCCCTAGGGAGGCGGGCCCGCGCGGGGAAGGGGTCAGCCGGTGGCGCGGACCGCATCCAGGATCAGGGCGGCGACGTCCTTGGGCCGGGAGACGGCGACCGCGTGCGAGGCGCCCTCGATCTCGACGACGGTCGCCCCGGCGCGTTCGGCACCGAAGCGCTCGACCTCGGGGTTGATCGCCTGGTCCGCGCCGGCGACGAGGGCCCAGGCCGGCTTGGTGTGCCAGGCGGCGGCGCTCGCCTTCTCCTCGAACGCGGCGGCGGCCAGCGGCCGTTGGGCCACTGCCAGGACCTGGGTGAGCGCGGCGGGCACGTCCGCGGCGAAGATCGCCGGGAACGCCTCCGGGGCGATCGTCACCTCGGTCGCGGGCGCCGCGCCGGCGACGGGGTACGTCGCCTCCTTCAGGCTGCCGACGAGCGGCGAGAGCGGGAAGCGGCCCTGCAACTCGCCCAGGCTCTCCCCCTCTTCGAGGACGTAGGCGGCGACGTAGACGAGACCGACGACGTTCTCCGTGGTGCCGGCGACAGTGATGAGCGCGCCGCCGTAGGAGTGGCCCACGAGGATGACGGGCCCGTCGGTCTGGGCGGCGACGGAGGCGATGTACGCGGCGTCGGAGGCCAGCCCGCGCAGCGGGTTGGGCGGCGCGAGCACGGATACGCCGTGCTGCTGGAGTTCGGCGACGACACCGGACCAGCTGGCGGCGTCGGCGAAGGCGCCGTGCACGAGGACGACGGTGGGCGTGGTGGTGGCCATGAAGGCTGATTCCTCAGGGTTCGCGGTACGTGGAGAGTGGTGACGACGCGCTCAGCGCGCGTCGAGGGTCGTGCGCAGCGTGGTGACGGCCAGGGCGATGGCCGTCTCGGCGGCGTGCGTGTCCCGCAGGGCGTTGAGCATCACGAAGTCGTGGATGACGCCCTGGAACCGGACCGCGGTGACCGGGACCCCGGCCTGGCGCAGCTTGTTCGCGTACGCCTCGCCCTCGTCGCGCAGCACATCGGCCTCACCGGTGATGACCAGGGCCGGCGGGAGCCCGGCCAGCTGCTCGGTGGTGGCCCGCAGCGGCGACGCGGTGATCTGCGCGCGCTCGCCCTCGTCGGTCGTGTACTGGTCCCAGAACCACTGCATGCCGTCGCGGCGCAGGAAGTAGCCTTCCGCGAACTGGCGGTAGGAGCCCGTGTCGAAGCTCGCGTCGGTGACCGGGTAGAACAGCACCTGCCCCAGCAGCGGGACGTCCCCGCGCTCCTTGGCCATCAGGGTCAGGGCGGCGCTCATGTTCCCGCCCACCGAGTCCCCGGCCACCGCGACGCGCTGCCCGTCCAGGCCGTGCGCCGCGCCCTCGGCCACGACCCAGCGGGCCACCGCGTAGTTCTGCTCGATCGCCACCGGGTAGCGCGCCTCCGGCGAGAGGTCGTACTCCGGGAAGACCACGGCCGCGCCCACGCCGACCGCCAGCTCGCGCACCAGCCGGTCGTGGGTGTGCGCGTTGCCGAAGACCCAGCCTGCGCCGTGGATGTAGAAGATCACCGGCAGCGTTCCGGAGACGCCCGCGGGGCGCACGATCCGGGCCCGCACGCGGCCGGTCGGGCCGCCGGTGACCGTCACCCACTCCTCGTCCACCTCCGGCAGCTCGACGGGGCCGGACTGCACCTCGTCGACCGCCTTGCGCCCCTCCGCGGGCGCCAGCTCGAACAGGAACGGGGGCTGGGCCGTCGCCTGCGCGAACGCGGCCGCCGCCGGCTCCAGTACGGGCACGACGGGCTCGACCGGCTGGACACCATCCGACATGAACTGCTCCTCAGCACTCGGCCGCCCGCCGGACCGTCCAGCGGGCGATGCGGCCAAGCTAGCGGCGCCGGAGCGGAGCGAATTGCCTGTCGGCGCACCCTTTCTGACCTGCGGGCGCACTGTGCCCGGGGCGGCAGACGGGAGGGTGAGGACAGGCTCTAGTCCTGGTCCCAGGGAGCCAGCTCCGGCCGCTTCGGGGGGAGCCCGTCGCCGGACGAGCGGCCGGTGAGCCTGCGGCCGATCCACGGCACCAGATGTTGCTTGGCGAACCGGACATCGGCCACGCGCCGGGCCACCCAGCCCGGGGGCACCGCGGCCGCCAGCGGCGAGCGCCAGTCCGACTCGGCGTCATGGCCGAGGGCCTGCCACACGGCCTCGGCGATCCGCTCGTGGCCCTCCGGCGTCGGGTGCAGCCGGTCCACGTCCCACATCCGCTGGTCGCCCAGGACGGGCACCCCGTACAGATCGACCACCAGGGCGTCGTGCCGTACGGCGAGGTCGTCGATGCAGGCGTACAGCTCCTCCATCCGGGGCCGGAAGCGCTGCAGGACCGGGCCGTTCCGCCCCGGGCTGCGCATCAGGACGAGCCGCCGGCACGACGGGGCGAGCTTCTCGACCGCCTCGGTGAGCAGATCCCGGACGCGGACCATGTCGCACTTGGGCCGCAGGGTGTCGTTGAGCCCGCCGACGAGCGTCACCACGTCGGCGTTCATGGCGGCGGCCACGTCGACCTGCTCGTCGACGATCTGCTGGATCAGCTTGCCGCGCACGGCGAGGTTCGCGTACCGGAAACCGGGGGTGCGCGCCGCCATGCGGGCGGCCAGCAGGTCGGCCCAGCCGCGGTAGGAACCGTCGGGCATCAGGTCCGACATGCCCTCGGTGAAGGAGTCGCCGACCGCGACGAGACTGGTGTATTCGACATTCTTCTGCATGGCGCCAGAAATCGTATCCCGGCCGCCCGGCGCGCACGCGGCAGGCCCGGGCGGGGGCCCGGCAGCCTACCGCCGGGGGCCCCGCCGCCGGTCTCACACAGGCTGCCCGAACAGCTCCCGCAGCACGTCCTCCATGGTCACCATGCCCGCGAGCCGGCCGTCCGCCCCGAGCACCGCCGCCACATGCGTACGGCTGCCGCGCATCGCCGTGAGGACGTCGTCCAGCGGCGTCGTTTCCCGCACGCGCGCGATGGAGCGCATGTCCGGCACCCGGAACGGCAGGTCGCGCGGCATCGCGTCCAGCGCGTCCTTCACATGGAGATAGCCGACGATGCGCCGTCCCTCGTCCACCACGGGGAACCGGGAGAACCCGGACTCCGCCGACAGCTGCTCCAGCTGTTCGGGCGTGACGCCCACGCGCGCGTAGACCACCTTCTCCAGCGGCAGGACGACGTCCTTGATGGGACGCCGGCCCAGCTCCAGGGCGTCGTGCAGCCGCTCCTGCGCCCGGTCGTCGATCAGCCCCGCCTCGGAGGAGTCCTTGACCATCCGGGCCAGCTCGTCGTCCGAGAACACCGCCGTGACCTCGTCCTTCACCTCCACGCGCAACAGCTTGAGCAGCGTGTTCGCGAAGGCGTTCACCGTGAAGATGACCGGCCGCAGGGCCCGCGCCAGCGCCACCAGCGGCGGGCCGAGCAGCAGCGCGGAGCGCACCGGCTCGGCGAGCGCGATGTTCTTCGGCACCATCTCGCCCAGCAGCATGTGCAGATACGTCGCCACGGTCAGCGCGATCACGAACGAGATCGGGTGGACCAGGCCGTGCGCCACCCCGACCGCGTCGAACAGCGGCTCCAGCAGATGCGCGATGGCCGGTTCGGCGACGATGCCGAGCACCAGGGTGCACAGGGTGATGCCGAGCTGCGCCGCGGCGAGCAGCGCCGATACGTGCTGCAGCCCCCACAGGACGCTGCGCGCCCGCCGGTCGCCGTTCTCGGCGTGCGGCTCGATCTGGCTGCGCCGCACCGAGATCAGCGCGAACTCACCGCCGACGAAGAAGGCGTTGACGACCAGTGTCGCCAGGCCGATCAGCAACTGGACGGCGGTCATCGGACCTCCTCCTCGGCGGGCGTGCCGGCGGGCGGCGTGTGCAGCAGGACGCGGGCGGCGCGGTGGCCGTGCGCGTCCACGACGTCCAGCCGCCAGCCGGTGACCTCGACGCTGTCCCCGACGTCGGGGATGCGCCCCAGCTCGGCGGCGACCAGGCCGGCCAGCGTCTCGTACGGACCGTCCGGCACCCGCAGCCCCACCCGGGCGAGCTGGTCGGTGCGCGCGGAGCCGTCGGCCGAGTACAGCGCCCGGCCCTCGTCGTCGGTGCCCGCGGGGGCGATGTCGGGCGTCTCGTGCGGATCGTGCTCGTCGCGGACCTCGCCGACGACCTCCTCGACGATGTCCTCCAGGGTGGCGACCCCGGCGGTGCCGCCGTACTCGTCGATGACGACGGCCATGGTGCGCTTGCCGGAGAGCCGGTCGAGCAGCCGGTCCACGGTCAGCGACTCCGGGACGAGCAGCGGCTCGCGCAGCAGCTCGGAGACGCGCTTGCGGTGGCGCTGCTCGGCGGGGACGGCCAGCACGTCCTTGATGTGCGCGACACCCACGACGGAGTCGAGGCTGCCGCGGTAGACGGGGAAGCGGGACAGGCCGGTGGCCCGCGTCGCGTTCGCCACGTCCTCGCAGGTGGCATGCGCCTCCAGGGCCATGACCTGGACGCGCGGCGTCATCACGTTCTCCGCGGTCAGGTCCGCCAGGTTCAGGGTGCGCACGAACAGCTCCGCGGTGTCCGCCTCCAGGGCGCCCTCCTTCGCGGAGTGCCGGGCGAGCGCCATCAGCTCCTGCGGTCCGCGCGCGGAGGCCAGCTCCTCGGTCGGCTCGATGCCGAAGCGGCGCACCAGCCGGTTCGCGGTGTTGTTCAGATGCGTGATGAACGGGCGGAACGCCGCGCTGAACCAGCGCTGCGGCGTCGCCACCCGCTTCGCCACGGCCAGCGGCGAGGAGATCGCCCAGTTCTTGGGCACCAGCTCGCCGACGACCATCAGGAAGACGGTCGACAGGGCGGTGCCGATCACCAGCGCGACCGAGGTCGACGCTGAGTCCGGGATGCCGACCGCTTCGAGCGGACCGGCGATGAGCTTGGCGATGGAGGACTCGGCGAGCATGCCGACGACCAGGTTGGTGACGGTGATGCCGAGCTGGGCGCCGGACAGCTGGAAGGTCAGGTTCCGGGCGGCCTTGAGGGCGCCGGCGGCGCCTCGCTCGCCGCGCTCGGCGGCGAGTTCCAGGTCGCCGCGGTGCACGGTGGTGAGCGAGAACTCCGCCGCCACGAAGGCCCCACAGGCCAGGGAGAGCAGCACGGCGGCGGTGAGCAGGAGCACTTCGGTCATCGGGTCACCTCCGTCCCATGATCGGCCAGGGGCGGGAGGGGCGCGCGCCCGCGTGGGCCGCGCAGGGGGAGGGACCGGGTACTGGGAGGCTCGCCCATGGGCGGACGCTCACACCTTTCACAAGAGTTCGAGTGACGGGTTCGACCGACCTCACCATGGTAAAGGATCAGCAAAGCAGGGTGGGCCCGGTGCTCCGCACCGCTTCCCGCTCACCCCTCGGCCAGCGGCTTCACCCACCGGGACCACTGCGGCTCGGGCGCGTAACCGGCGGCCCGCCACGCCGCGTGCGCCCGCTCGTTGCGGTCCAGGACCATCGCGTCGCCGCGCCGCCCGCCGAGCGACACGAACCGCTCCTCGGCGGCGGCCAGCAGCGCGGAGCCGACGCCGCGGCGCCGCGCGTCCGGCCGCACCGCGAGCCGGTACAGATGACAGCGCCAGCCGTCGAACCCGGCGATGACCGTGCCCACCAGCTCGCCGCCGCGCTCCGCGAGCAGCAGCGCCGCCGGGTCCCGCGCGACGAGGCGCTCCACGCCCGCGCGGTCGTCGCTGATGCTGGTGCCCTCGGCGGCCGTCTTCCAGAAGGACAGCACGGCGTCAAGATCGACCGGGGACGCGGACCGGATACGAAGATCACTCATGCCCCGCATCCCACCACCGACCGCGCCCGGGACGCCGTCCATTTCACAGGGCGGACGCCCGGCCCGCCTCCTCGTGACGCCGGCCGGAACCGGCGACCGTTCCGCCGCGCCCAGCACGCAGTACTCAGCGGCATCAGCACCTCGCGGAACGCGCCCGGCAGGCTCTCCCGTGCGGGCCCGCCCCGGAGGACCCGCGCGGCCGCCTCACCCTGCCGGCCGCGCGAACTCCTCCGCGTCCCACGTCCCGCCCAGCCCGGGCGCCAGCCACTCGGCGGCCCGCGCACGGAACGCGGCCGGGTCCAGCTCCCCGGCCCCGGCCGGCACCGCCCCCAGCAGCGGCGCCCCCGCGACCCGGGGCAGGTCACCGACGTTGCACCGCTCCGCGAGCCCCGGTCGCCGGGGCCAGCTGCCGATGACGACGCCCGCCTGCGCCAGACCGCGGGCGCGCAGCGCCTCGGCCGTCAGCTGGACGGAGTTCAGCGTGCCGAGCCCCGCCCGCGCGACCACCAGGACCGGCGCCCCGAGCAGCCGTGCCGCGTCGGCAAGGGTCGCGCCCTCGGCGTCGAAGTGCACCAGCAGCCCGCCCGCCCCTTCGACCAGCACCAGGTCGTGCGCGGCCGCCAGCTTCTCGGCCGCCTCGGCGACCTGCGCGGGCCGCACCGGCGCGAGCCCGGCCCGCCGCGCCGCCGTCCCCGGCGCCAGCGGCTCCGGGTACCGGCCCAGCTCGACCGGCGTCACCGCGCCGCCCGCCAGCCGCACCACCTCGTCGGCGTCGCCGGGCTCACCCGGCGCGACCCCGGTCTGCGCGGGTTTGAGCACGGCCACCGAACGCCCGGCCCGCACCGCGGCGGCGGCCACCGCGGCCGTCGTCACCGTCTTGCCGATCTCGGTCCCGGTCCCCGTGACGACCAGCACTCCCGAACGCGTCATCCCCTCAGCCCTCCCGCGCGGCCGCGCACACCGCGCGCCCGATCCGTGCCAGATCCTCGTCGCCGGTGATGTACGGCGGCATCGTGTAGACGAGGTCGCGGAACGGCCGCAGCCAGACCCCTTCCGCGACCGCCGCCCGGGTCGCCGCCGCCATGTCCACCTCGTGGTCCAACTGCACGACACCGATCGCGCCGAAGACGCGTACGTCCTGGACTCCCGGCATGGACACGGCCGGCGACAGGGCGTCCCGCAGGCCGCTCTCGATCCGCTTGACCTCCGTCCGCCAGTCCTGGCCGAGCAGCAGGTCGATCGAGGCGCAGGCCACCGCTGCGGCCAGCGGGTTGCCCATGAACGTCGGCCCGTGCGCGAGCACCGGCACCTCGCCCCGGGAGATCCCCTCCGCCACCCGCGGCGTGCACAGCGTCGCCGCCAGCGTCAGATAGCCGCCGGTCAGCGCCTTGCCGACACACATCACATCCGGCGTCACCGCCGCGTGCCCGGCCGCGAACAGGGAGCCCGTGCGCCCGAACCCGGTGGCGATCTCGTCGAAGACGAGCAGCACGTCGTGCGCGTCGCACGCCTCCCGCAGCACCCGCAGATACGCGGGGGAGTGGAACCGCATCCCACCCGCGCCCTGCACCACCGGCTCCACCACCACGGCCGCCACCTCGTGCGCGTGCCGCCCGATCAGCTCCCGCAGGTGCTCCGCGTACGACTCCTCGTACGTGGCCGGCGGCGCGTCCGCGAAGATCTGCCGCGGCAGGACCCCGGCCCACAGCCCGTGCATCCCGCCCTCCGGGTCGCACACGGCCATCGGCTGCCAGGTGTCGCCGTGGTACCCGCCGCGCCAGGTCAGCATCCGCCGCTTCTCGGGCCGGCCGAGCGAGCGCCAGTACTGCAGGCACATCTTGAGCGCGACCTCGACCGCGACCGAACCGGAGTCTGCGAGGAACACGTGCTCCAGACCGTCGGGCGCCATGTCGACAAGGCGCTTCGCGAGCCGGACGGCGGGTTCGTGCGTGAGCCCGCCGAACATCACATGGCTCATCCGCTCCAGCTGGTCGCGGGCGGCCTCGTTCAGCACCGGATGGTTGTAGCCGTGGATCGCCGACCACCACGACGACATGCCGTCGACCAGCTCCCCGTGCCCGGCGACCCGCAGCCGCACCCCGGCCGCCGACTCGACGACCAGGGGCCGCTGCCGCCCCGGCATGGGACCGTACGGGTGCCACACGTGCTGCCGGTCGAGGGCGAGCAGTTCCTCGCCGTGCAGCACGTGTTCGTGCGGATCAGGCATTGGGCGCGACATCCGTCCCCGCGCCCCGGCGGCGTACGGCCACCAGATCGGTCCGCGCCCCGGGCACCTCGGCCGCCGCCTCGTCCGAGCGGCCGGACGCGGAGCCGGCGGCGGGCTCGGAGCCGCACACCGTGGCACATCCGCCACCCCGGTGCTCGGGCAGCGTCACCTCACCGGCGCCCTCCACCTCGAAGCCGGCGTCCGCGATCATCTCCAGGTCCGCCTTGCCGGCCTGGCCCTCGCTGGTCAAGTAGTCACCCAGGAAGATGGAGTTGGCGATGTGCAGGGCCAGCGGCTGCATCGAGCGCAGGTGCACCTCGCGGCCGCCCGCGATCCGTACCTCCACGTCCGGGCAGACGAAGCGGACCATGGCGAGGATCCGCAGGCAGCGCTGCGGCGTCAGGTTCCACTCCTTGGCCAGCGGTGTCCCCTCGAAGGGGATCAGGAAGTTCACCGGCACCGAGTCCGGGTCCAGCTCACGCAGCCCGAAGACCACGTCGACGAGGTCCTCGTCGCTCTCGCCCATGCCGGCGATCAGCCCGGAACAGGCCGACAGACCGGCCGCGTGCGCCTTGCGCACGGTCTCCACCCGGTCCGCATACGTGTGCGTCGTCGTGATGTCGCCGTACGTGGCCTCGGACGTGTTCAGGTTGTGGTTGTAGGCGTCCGCACCGGCCGCGCGCAGCCGCTCGGCCTGCCCGTCGGAGAGCAGGCCGAGGCAGGCGCACACCTCCACGTCCTCGTTCTCGGCCTTGATCGCGTCGATCGTCCGCGCGACGCGGTCCACGTCCTTGTCGGTCGGACCGCGCCCGCTCGCCACCAGACAGACCCGCTTGGCGCCGCCGGCGACCCCGGCCGCCGCCGCCTGGCCGGCCTCGTCGGGCTTCAGCCAGGTGTACTTGAGGATCTCGGCCTTCGAACCGAGCCGCTGCGAACAGTACGAGCAGTCCTCCGGGCAGAGCCCCGACTTCAGGTTCACCAGGTAGTTCAGCTTGACCCGGCGCCCGAACCACATACGGCGTACCCTGCCCGCCGCGGCCACCACGTCGAGCAGGTCGTCGTCCGTCGTCGCCAGTACGGCGAGCGCCTCTTCACGGCTCGGCAGTTCGCGCCGCAGCCCCTTGTCCACCAGCGTGTTCAGCAGGTCCATGGCGTCTGATCCTGGCCTATCGAAGCGCCCCGGGGAAAGGAGACTTCGCACAAAGGACGGGGTTCGACGTGTGGGTATCGCCACACCGTGACCTGGTGGCGGGACGACTAGGGTCTGTGCGTTACCTACAAACAGAGGGAGTCATGGCCACGACCTCCACCCGCGCGTTCGGCTGGCTCGACGCGGCGCGCCGCACCCGTGAGGCCGCCGGCCTCGTGCGCACCCTGCGCCCCCGCCCGGCCGACTCCCCGCTGCTCGACCTCGCGAGCAACGACTACCTCGGCCTGGCCCGCCACCCCGAGGTCGTCGAGGGCGCCGCCGGGGCCGCGCGCGTCTGGGGCGGCGGCGCCACCGGCTCCCGCCTGGTGACCGGCACCACCGAGCTGCACAGCCGACTGGAGCGGGAACTGGCCGAGTTCTGCGGCTTCGAGGCCGCGCTCGTGCTCTCCTCCGGTTACGCGGCCAACCTCGCGGCCGTCACCGCGCTCGCTCCGCACGGCACGCTGATCGTGTCCGACGCGGCCAACCACGCCTCCCTCATCGACGGCTGCCGCCTCGCCCGCGGCGCCACCGAGGTCGTGCCGCACGCCGACCCCGCCGCCGTCCGCAAGGCCCTGGCCACGCACGACGGCCCGGCCGTCGTCGTCTCGGACACCGTCTTCTCCGTCGACGGCGACCGTGCGCCGCTGGAGCAACTGGCCGCCGTCTGCCGCGCGTCCGCCGCCGGACTGCTCGTCGACGACGCCCACGGACTCGGCGTGCTGGGCTCCGGCGGCCGCGGCGCCCCCTACGCCGCCGGACTGTCCGGCGCGCCCGACACCGTCGCCACCGTCACGCTCTCCAAGTCCTTCGGCAGCCAGGGCGGTGCGGTCCTCGGACCGGCCCACGTCATCGACCATCTCGTCAACACGGCACGCGCGTTCATCTTCGACACCGGTCTCGCGCCGACGGCGGCCGGTGCCGCGCTGGCCGCCCTGCGGCTGCTGCGCCGCGAACCACACCGCGCCGACCGGGCCCGCGAGGTCGCCTCGACCCTCCACCGGCTGCTGGGCGCGGCGGGTCTGACCGCCGTGCGACCGGACGCGGCGGTCGTCTCCGTGCGCGCGCCCTCGCCCGAGGAGGCGGTGCGCTGGGCCGCGCGGTGCCGTGCGGCCGGCCTCGCGGTGGGGTGCTTCCGCCCGCCCTCCGTGCCCGACGGGATCTCGCGGCTGCGGCTGACCGCCCGCGCCGACCTCACCGACGCACAACTCGGCGAGGCCGTAGGGGTGATCAGCCGCGTGGCGCCCGACGGTGCGTTCACCGAAGGGAGTTGACGAACCCCTCCCAGGCGGCCGGGGTGAACAGCAGGGCGGGCCCCGCGATGTTCTTGGAGTCGCGCACGCCCCACAGCCCGGACGCGGGCCCCGAGGTCAGCGGGGCGGTCTCGACGCAGTTGTTCGCGCCGGTGCTGTGGCTGCTGCGCCGCCACCGGGCGCCGCCCAGCGACGAGCTTGCGGGAACGGTGGGAACGTACCGAGGCAGTGCATTCATGGTGCCCCCTTACGCCGTGCCGGGCCGGGGGCGAGGCGTCGGCGTCCTCGTCCGCTCGGTCATCCGGCGATCTCTGCGATGAATTCCAGCGAGTCCTCGGGTGACAGAGAACGGAGGAGAAGAGCATCGAAGGCTTCGGTGTACGCCATGAGGTCTTCTTTCCGTTCGAGGTAGAGGCTACTCGTCAAATGGTCGAGAACAACCACGTCCAGATCAGAAGTGTTCGGAAATGAGAAAACAACGAAAGGCCCGGTGAGGCCGATGTGGCCGCCCGCAGAGAAAGGGAGCACCTGAATTCGGACATGGGGCAGCCGCGCCACCTCGGCCAGATGTGCCATCTGTCGCCGCAGGACGCCGGGGCCGCCCACCTCGCGCCGCAGCACCCCCTCGTCGAGCACCGCGCTCAGCTCCAGCGGCGGCCGCGCCCGCAGGACCTCCTGGCGCGCCAGCCGCACCTCCACCAGCGCCTCGATGTGCGGTTCCGGCGTCCCGGCCAGCACCGAACGCGTCACCGCGCGCGCGTACTCGGGCGTCTGCAACAGCCCCGGCACCACACTCGTCTCCAGCGTCCGGATGCGGCACGCCTGGGACTCCAGGCTGATGAAGTCGCGGTAGGACGGCGGCAGCAGGCCGCGATAGGCGTGCCACCAGTTGTGGCCGCCCGCGTCCTCCGCGCCCGCGAGCGCCACTATCAGCTCCCGCTGCCGCGGGCTCGCTGTCTCGAACGCGTCGAGCAGCCGCAGGACATCCGACGCCTTCACGCCACTGCGTCCTGTCTCGATCCGGCTCACCTTCGACTGGTGCCAGCCCACCCGGCGGGCCGCCTCACCACTGGTCAGGCCGGCCTGGATACGCAGTGCGCGCAACTCCGCGCCGAGTTTGCGACGGCGGACCGCGGGACCGTACCTCATGCCGACTCCTCAGTACTCCTCGGGCCGCACCGCCGGACCCTTTTCCCGGGCCGTGCGGCACCGCCTCTGGGCAGACGGTAGAGGAACCGGCGCGCGCCCGCCCAAATACGGTTCACCGGCGCAGAGTTCACCGCTTCGAGCGACAGATATATGCATATCTTGGGGGATCGGCACCACGGAGGGACATCGGGGTGGCACGCTGGCGCGAAGCAGAAGTCGGAGACCGCACGCCAGCGAACCGCCAGCGTCGCAGGTGCGGCCCCGGTGGGAAAGGGACGACGTCGCCATGGCAGACCACCAGGAAGCATCCCTCACGCTGCCGAGCGATCCCGCCTCGGTCCCCGCGGCCCGCAGGTACGTGAGCCGGGTGCTCGCGGAGTGGGGACTGCCCGGCGACACCGACACGGCCGACAGCGTGCGCCTGATCGTCTCGGAGCTGGCGACCAACGCCGTGCAGCACACCCTGGGCCTGTCCCCCACCTTCACCGTCGACCTGGAGCTGGAGCGCGACGAGCGGCTGCGCATCGGCGTCACCGACAGCCACCCGCGCTATCCCAAGCGGCTGCCCGCGGCCGTCCAGCAGGACAACGGACGCGGCATGGTGATCATCCGCTGCCTCACCGCGGAGTGCGGCGGACGGCTCTCGGTGTCGCCGACCCCCGAGGGCGGCAAGACCGTATGGATCTCCCTGCCCTGGACCGCCCGTCCGGACGGCCGCCGCACGGGTCCGCGCGCGGCCTGGTGACGCCGGCGGCGCGCGATGTCGCGCGGGGACGGCCGTGGCCCGTCCCCGGGGGAGCGCTCCGTACGGCGGCGTCAGCGCACCCGCCCGTACCAGACGCTCCGCGTCCAGATCTTCTCCAGCCGCACCACGGCCCCGGTCTTGGGGGAGTGCCAGATCCGTCCCTTCCCGGCGTAGATGCCGACGTGGTAGACGCTCCGGCCCGAGTGGAAGAAGACCAAATCCCCGGTCGTGCGGTGGGACGCGGCGACATGGCGGGTCTTGTTGTACTGCTGCGCGGCGGTGCGCGGCAGCTTCTTGCCCGCCCTTTTGAACGAGTAGAGCGTCAGCCCCGAGCAGTCGAACCGGTGCGGGCCCGTCGCGCCCCACTTGTAGGGCGCCCCCTTCTTGGAGGCCGCGACCTTCAGTGCCTTGGTCGAGACCGTGGCCGCCGACGCCTCGGACGCGGTGCCGGGGACCACGAGCCCGGCGCCGGCGACGGCGAGCGTCAGGGCCGAGGCGGTCCCCGCCCGGCTCAGCAGGGCGGGAACACGATTGAGCGCAGTCATGCGCAACCCTTCGTCAACCGCCTGTGAAGGGTGACCTGTCGGGTTCGGGCAGGCGAAGATGCCCGGCCGCGCGGTGCGGCTTCACCCCAAGGGCCCCTCGGACGCCACCTCCGTCGAGGTGGGCCGGCGGCCCGTCGTGCCTGGGTCCTCCACTCCTGCCGATGCACATCTGTCGACCTGGCATCCGCACGGCGGCAGGACTCGGCGTCCGCACGGACCGCCCCGCCGCGGCGGCGGGGGCTTGTCGTCGGAGGGATCTTCACGCACATTCGGGCCGGAAACCGAGTTGAACCGGCGGTAAGTGAGGCTCGTCACGCTTGACCCGTTCGGGTGGGCGTTGCTCCGTCCGGGCCGGGCCCGCGCCGCCCGACCCTGCCCGCACCAGCGGCGGAACAGCTGATTCCGGTCTCCGCGTACCCCTGGGGCGCAACTCCGGCCGCCGTGCCGCCGGGCGCATGTCTACGCCGTTTGGTGGTACACCATGTGGCCCATGGCGGCGTGATCGCGGACGGTCCGACCGAACCATGGCGTCAACTGGCCACTTCTGGCGGCAATGCGACTCTCCGTGTCCGTTTCTCACCGTCAAGGACCCGCAAGGCGCGTGTCAGAGTGGCCGCGTGCACCTCGCTCTCGCCGCGCCGGTGCATCAGTTCCAGCGCGTCCCGCAGCGCCGCTGCCCGGGCGACGAGCGCCTGCGCGGCCCGCAGCCCGCGATAGGTGTCGTCACCGCGCGCCGGATTGATGCGCGCGAGCAGATCGACCACCTCCAGGTAGCTGTCCAGGAACGCGCACTCGGCCCGGGTCAGCGCGGGCAGCGGCGGCAGTTCGGGCGGATACATCAGGACGTCACCGCACACCCGGTGCGCCGAGCCCGGCCTTGCGGCTGTGCACGACCTGGTCCACAAGGCCGTACGCCACGGCCTGCCGCGCGTCCAGCACCGTGTCCCGCTCGATGTCGCGGCCGACCTGTTCCTTCGCCCGCCCGGAATGGCGTGCGAGCAACTCCTCCAACTGCTCGCGCGTGCGCGCCATTTCGCGCGCCTGGATCTCCAGATCGCTGGGTTGCCCGTGGGCCGGCTCGGGCAGGGCGGGCTGGTCGAGCACCACCCGCGCTCCCGGCAGCACCATCCGCTTGCCCGGCGTCCCGGCGGCGAGCAGCACCGCCGCGACGGACGCGGCCTGTCCCAGGCACACCGTCTCCACGTCGCAACTGACATACCGCATCGTGTCGTAGACCGCCGTCATCGCGCTGAACGAGCCGCCGGGGGAGTTCAGGTAGAGCGAGATGTCCTGGTCCGGCGCCGCGTGTTCGAGGTGCATGAACTGGGCCATCACGTCGTTGGCGGAGGTGTCGTCCACCGGCGTCCCGAGGAAGACGATGCGCTCCTCCAGGAGCTTCGCGTACGGATCGAGCGTGCGGTGCCCCGACGCCGTGCGTTCGGTGAACTCGGGCAGGACATAGCGGCCGGCGGGCCGGTAGCGGTTCATGGCGGACGTACCTCCACTGCTCGTCACGGCTCCCGCCTGCGGAGAGCCGCCTCGGTAAAAAATGTACAGGACGTACATGACGTACGATGGGGAGCATGGCCTACGAGATTCCGGTGACGCAAGCACGGGCTGAACTCGCCGAGCTGATCAATCGCGTGGTGTACGGCGGCGAGCGCGTCGTCGTGACCCGCCACGGCAAGCCCCTCGTCGGCCTGGTCTCCGCCGCTGACCTGGAGCGACTCGAAACCCTCGCCGCGTCCGCGGCGGACTGCGCGGAGGAGCCGGCGACCACGTCCGTCTCGCGGCTGGGCTCTGCGCCGTCCGCTCCGGGCGAACGGCAGCGGTTCGGCATCGCGGCGGACCATCGCGGGCCCGAGGTCCGATAAGGGCGCACCTGCCGCCGGACGAACGAGCGGGGACCGGCGTCGGCCGAGGCGGCGCGCACGGTTCGCGCGGGCGCTCCGCATGGGCTGATGGGTATGGGGCAGGTCAGCCGTCAGCAATGCCGCGGTCAAGCAACGGTTAACGTCGTTGAAACTCCGCCCAACTAGCCTGCACCGCACGCCACCAGGGGTTTTCGTAGCCGGGTGCGCGCCGTCGCGCGCCATTCTTGTGTGTTACATCTATACCCGTCGCGGTGGCCGCGGCAGCCGGGCCCCGCACGGTCCGGAGCGAGACTGTGAGGTGGGACGCGTGCATCTGACCCCGCACGAGCAGGAGAGACTCCTGATCCATGTGGCCGCCGACGTGGCCGACAAGCGCCGGGCACGGGGTCTGCGGCTCAACCATCCGGAGGCCGTCGCCCTGATCACCTCGCACGTGCTGGAAGGCGCCCGCGACGGCCGGACCGTCGCCGAACTGATGTCGTCCGGACGCATGCTCCTCAGCCGCGCCGACGTCATGGAGGGCATCCCCGAGATGATCCACGACGTCCAGGTCGAGGCGACCTTCCCGGACGGCACCAAACTCGTCACCGTCCACGAGCCGATCGTCTGACGGGAAAGCAGCAGCCATGATTCCCGGAGAGATCCTCTTCGCCGACGAACCGGTCGGCTACAACGAAGGCCGCACCGTCATACGTATGACGGTGCTCAACGCCGCGGACCGGCCCATCCAGGTCGGCTCCCACTACCACGTCGCCGAGGCCAACCCCGGCCTCGACCTCGACCGCGCCGCCGCCCGCGGCCACCGGCTCAACATCCCCGCCGGAACCGCCGTCCGCTTCGAGCCCGGCGTCCCCGTCGAGGTCGAACTCATCCCCCTCGCGGGCCACCGGATCGTCCCCGGCCTGCGCGGCGAGACCGGAGGGCCTCTCGATGCCTGAGCTGTCCCGCGCCGCCTACGCCGACCTGTTCGGCCCCACCACCGGCGACCGCGTCCGCCTCGCCGACACCGACCTGTTCGTCGAGATCGAGGAGGACCGCTCGGGCGGCCCCGGCCGCTCCGGCGACGAGGCCGTCTTCGGCGGCGGCAAGGTCATCCGCGAATCCATGGGCCAGTCGCGGGCCACCCGCGCCGAAGGCACCCCCGACACCGTCATCACCGGCGCCCTGATCATCGACCACTGGGGCATCGTCAAGGCCGACATCGGCATCCGCGACGGCCGGATCACCGGCATCGGCAAGGCCGGCAACCCCGACACCATGGACGGCGTCCACCCCGACCTCGTCATCGGCCCGGAGACGGAGGTCCTCGCGGGCAACGGCAAGATCATCACCGCGGGCGGCATCGACACCCACATCCACTTCATCTCGCCGACCCTCGTCGACGAGGCCCTCGCCTCCGGCGTCACGACCCTCATCGGCGGCGGCACAGGCCCGGCCGAGGGCTCCAAGGCGACCACCATCACCCCCGGCTCCTGGCACCTCGCCCGGATGTTCGCGGCGATGGAGGACAGCCCCGTCAACGTCGGGTTCCTCGGCAAGGGCAACACCATGTCGAAGGAGTCGATGCGCAACCAGCTGCGCGCGGGCGTCCTCGGCTTCAAGATCCACGAGGACTGGGGCGCCACCCCGGCCGTGATCTCCGCCTGCCTCGACGTGTGCGAGGAGTCCGGCGCCCAACTCGCCGTCCACTCCGACACGCTGAACGAGGCCGGCTTCGTCCAGGACACCTTCGACGCGGTCGCGGGCCGGACCCTGCACGCCTTCCACGTCGAGGGCGCCGGTGGCGGACACGCTCCGGACATGATCACCGCCGTGCAACTGCCCAACATGCTGCCCAGCTCCACCAACCCGACCCGGCCGCACACCGTCAACACCGTCGAGGAACACCTCGACATGCTGATGGTCTGCCACCACCTCAACCCGGCCGTCCCCGAGGACCTCGCCTTCGCCGAGTCCCGCATCCGGCCCACCACCATCGCGGCCGAGGACATCCTGCACGACATGGGTGCCATCTCGATCATGTCGTCGGACTCGCAGGCCATGGGCCGCATCGGCGAGGTCGTCCTGCGCACCTGGCAGACCGCCCACGTCATGAAGCGCCGCCGCGGCTTCCTGCCCGGCGACACCCGCGCCGACAACCGGCGCGCCCGCCGCTACGTCGCCAAGTACACGATCAACGCGGCCCTCGCCCAGGGCATCGAGCACGAGGTCGGCTCCGTCGAGACCGGCAAACTCGCCGACCTGGTGCTCTGGGACCCGAAGTTCTTCGGGGTGAAACCGCAGGTCGTCCTCAAGGGCGGACAGATCGCCTACGCGCAGATGGGCGACGCCAACGCCTCCATCCCCACCCCCCAGCCGGTGCTGCCGCGCCCGATGTTCGGCGCGTACGGCCGGGCCCCGGCGGCCAACTCGGTGAACTTCACCAGCGAATGGGCCCTGGAGGACGGCCTGCCGGAGCGGCTGGGCCTGGGCCGGGCGTTCGTCCCGATCCGCTCGACCCGCGGCCGCACCAAGGCCGACATGCGCAACAACGACGCCCTGCCGCGCGTGGAGGTCGCCCCCGACTCGTTCGCCGTGACCATCGACGGCGAACTCGTCGAACCCGCCCCCGCCGTCGAACTGCCGCTGGCCCAGCGGTACTTCCTGTTCTGAGTCGCGACGCCATGACACGTGCGACCCTGCTCGTCCTGGCCGACGGCCGCTTCCCCGCCGGCGGGCACGCCCACTCCGGCGGGGCGGAGCCCGCCGTCCGGGCGGGCCGCGTCACCGACGCCGCGAGCCTGGAGGAGTTCTGCCGCGGCCGGCTGCACACCAGCGGCCTCGTGGCGGCCGCCCTTGCCGCCGCCGCGGCGCTCGGCGTCGATCCCGTCGCGCTGGACGCGGCGGCCGACGCCCGCACCCCGTCGGCGGCCCTGCGCGTGGCCGCGCGCAGGCTCGGCCGACAGCTGACCCGAGCCGCCCGCGCCACCTGGCCGGGGCCCGAACTGGACGCTCTGGCACGGCAGTTCCCCAAGGGCGCGCACCAGCCGGTCGTGTTGGGCCTGACCGCCCGCGCGGCCGGGCTCGGCCCCGAGGACGCCGCGTACTGCTGCGCGTACGAAGGTGTCAGCGGGCCCGCGACCGCCGTCGTGCGCCTGCTGAGCCTGGACCCCTTCGACGCGACCGGGGTGCTCGCGCGGCTCGCGCCCGAGCTGGATCTCGTCGTGCGGGACGCTGTGGACGTGGCGCGCTGGGCCGTCGACGAGGGCGTCGACATGCTGCCCGCCCGCTCCGCGCCGCTGCTCGACATCGGAGCGGAGACGCACGCCGCCTGGCCGGTGCGCCTCTTCGCGTCCTAGATCCGCCCCTGCACCCCCTCGGGCAACGCCGGTGCCCGCCCCGCACAACGCCGCGGAGGGAGTTCCGCGACGGACCCCGCAGTGCCCCCGACTGAGCCGGCCGCTCATGTCCCTCACGAAACCGGAGCCGTAGACCATGCACCTCGACCACTCCCACGACGGTCCCGCCGCCGTCTCCGCCGACGCCCACCGGCCCGACGGAACCCGCCGCGCCCTGCGCATCGGGCTCGGCGGCCCGGTCGGCTCCGGCAAGACCGCCACCGTCGCCGCGCTCTGCCGCGCCCTGCGCGACGAGCTCTCCCTCGCCGTCGTCACCAACGACATCTACACGCGCGAGGACGCCGAGTTCCTGCTGCGCGAGGCCGTGCTGCCGCCCGAGCGGATCACCGCCGTGGAGACGGGCGCCTGCCCGCACACGGCGATCCGCGACGACATCTCCGCCAACCTCGAAGCCGTCGAGGACCTGGAGACGGACTTCGCCGAGGGCGCGGGCCCCCTCGACCTGATCCTCGTCGAGTCCGGCGGCGACAACCTGACCGCCACCTTCTCCAAGGGCCTCGTCGACGCGCAGGTCTTCGTCATCGACGTCGCGGGCGGCGACGACATCCCGCGCAAGGGCGGCCCCGGCGTCACCACCGCCGACCTGCTCGTCATCAACAAGACCGACCTCGCCCCCTACGTCGGCTCGGACCTTGCCCGGATGGCCGCCGACGCCAAGGAGGCCCGGGGCGCCCTTCCCGTCGTGCTCCAGTCGTTGCGCTCGCAGGCCGGAGTCGCCGAGGTCGCGGCCTGGGTGCGCGCGAAGTTCGCCGCATGGACCGCGTGAGCGTCCACGCCGGCGCGCCGCGGCCGGGAGTCCGGCCCGGCAGCGGGCCCGGCGGCTCGCGCGCGGGCGTCCGGTCCACCGCCCGGATCACCGCCCGCGCCGACGGCCGGGGCGGCACCGCGCTGCCCGTGCTGGCGAGCGAGGGCTCGTTCGCGCTCCGCCGGATCCGGGCCGCCGGTGCCGAGGCCCGCGTCGTCCTGGTCGGCGCCATGAGCGGCCCGCTCGGCGGCGACCACGTCACCGTCGAGGCCCGCGCGGACGAAGGCGCCCACCTGCGCCTCGGCTCGGTCGCGGCCACCCTCGCCCTGCCCGGCCAGGTGAAGGAGGAGGCCCGCTACGACGTCCGGCTCACCGTCGCCGACGGCGGCCGCCTCGACTGGCTGCCGGAACAGCTGATCTCGGTGGCCGACAGCGACCTGCGGGTCACCACCCGCGTCGATCTCGCCCCCGGCGCCCGCCTCGTGCTCCGCGAGGAACAGGTCCTCGGCCGGACCGGCGAGCGCCCGGGCCGGCTCACCAGCCGCCTGACACTGCACCACGCCGGCCGCCCGCTGCTCGACCAGGAACTCGCCTGCGGCCCCGGCGCCCCCGGCGGCTGGGACGGCCCCGCGGTGCTGGCCGGATACCGGGCTCTGGGCCAACTCGTCGTCGTACGGCCGGAGTTCGCGGACGCGCCGCCGTCCGCTACGGTGCTCGACGCGGACGGCACCGCCGTGCTCTCCCCGCTTCCGGGGCCCGCGGTCCTGGTCACCGCGGTCGCCCCCGACGCGCTGCGGCTGCGCCGGGCCCTGGACGCAGCGCTGGGCCGACTGCTCTGACCGCTCACCGGGACGGGTCATACCGTTTATCGGATTGGTAAAGAACGCCCCTCTTCTCTGTTGTCAGGGACCCCACACACGACAGGATCCGCGTACCGATCGGCAACACGATCGACGTAACGATCGAATCGATGTGCGGAGGCCTCACGTGAGACAGACTCGACGCACGAGTCGCGGCAGCCGGAAGGCGGTGGTCGGTTCCGCGAGCGCGTTCGCCGCCGCGGCGCTGATAGCGGGAGCGGTCGCCGCCCCCGCGGCCAACGCCCAGCAGCGTCCGAACGGCGGCCACAGCCAGGTCCGTGAGACGGTGGGCGCCGCCGTCGCCGCCGCCCGAGCCGCCAAGAAGGGCGTCGACTGGCAGGACTGCCCCGCCGACTGGGGCTTCGCCAAGCCCATCCAGTGCGGCTGGGTCACCGTGCCGCTCGACTACGCCAGGCCGAACGGCAAGCAGATCAAGCTCGCCGTCGACCGCGTCGGCTCCACCGGGACCGAGGACGAGCGCCAGGGCTCGCTCGTCTACAACCCGGGTGGCCCCGGCGGCTCGGGCCTGCGCTTCCCGACCCGCGTGACCACCAAGAACCCGATCTACGCGAAGATGGCGAAGGCGTACGACTTCGTCGGCTTCGACCCGCGCGGCGTGGGCCACTCGGCGCCCATCTCCTGCATCGACCCGCAGGAGTTCGTCAAGGCCCCCAAGGCCGACCCGGTCCCGGACGACGAGGCGGACAAGCGCGCCCAGCGCAAGCTCGCCAAGGAGTACGCGGACGGCTGCTACGAGCGCAGCGGCGAGATGCTGCCGCAGATGACGACGCCGAACACCGCGCGCGACCTCGACGTCATCCGCGCCGCCCTCGGCGACAAGAAGCTCAACTACCTGGGCGTCTCCTACGGCACCTACCTGGGCGCCGTCTACGGCACGCTCTTCCCGGGCCACGTCCGCCGCATGATCGTGGACAGCGTCGTCAACCCGGCCAAGTCCAACATCTGGTACGAGGCCAACCTCAACCAGGACATCGCCTTCGAGGGCCGCTGGAAGGACTGGCAGGACTGGGTCGCGAAGAACGACGCCACCTTCCACCTCGGTGACACGCGTGCCAAGGTGCAGCAGCAGTGGCTGACCCTGCGCGCTGCCGCGAAGAAGAGCCCCCTCGGCGGGGTCGTCGGCCCGGCCGAGCTGATCGGCTTCTTCCAGAGCGCGCCGTACTACGACTCGTCGTGGGTGCCGGTCGCCCAGACGTGGAGCAAGTACGTCGCCGGTGACACGCAGGCCCTGGTCGACGCCATCGCCCCGGACCTCTCCGACACCGCGGGCAACGCCGCCTCGGAGAACAGCAACGCGGTCTACACCGCGGTCGAGTGCGCCGACGCCAAGTGGCCCACCAGCTGGCAGAAGTGGGACAAGGACAACACGCGGCTGCACAAGGACTACCCGTTCATGACGTGGGCCAACGCGTGGATGAACCTGCCCTGCGCCACCTGGAAGACCAAGCAGCAGACGCCGGTCGAGGTCAAGACCGGCAAGGGCCTGCCGCCGGTCCTGATCGTGCAGTCCACGCGCGACGCCGCCACCCCCTACGAGGGCGCGGTCGAGCTGCACAAGCGCTTCAAGGGCTCCCGCCTCATCACCGAGAAGGACGCGGGCTCCCACGGCGTCACCGGTCTGACCAACCCCTGCATCAACGACCGGGTCGACACCTACCTGCTCACCGGCAAGACCGACAGCAAGGACGTGACGTGCGCCCCGCACGCCACCCCGAAGCCCTGACGTCCGCCTGAGCACCGTCGCACCCCGAGGTCCGGTTCCCGCCACAACGGCGGGGACCGGGCCTCGGGGCGTGTCGCGGAGATCCCGTCAGCCCCGCGCGGCCAGCCACGCGTCCTCGGCCGCGTAGTCGAAGAGCCCCGTCGTATAGCTCGCCACCATCTTCGGGAAGCCGTCCACCCAATCCCGCTCCCGCAGCCGCCCGGCGAGCCACTCCACCGTCTCCGGGAGCGCGTCCGCGTACGTCGTGACGGGCCGGTACCCCAGCTCCCGCTCCGCGGCCGCCATGTCGAGGACGAACGGGTGCGGCAGCGACCACGGCGTGTCCCCGACGGTCGGCGCCGGCGGCGGCCCGTCGACGAGCACCGTCTCCGTCTCCACCCCCATCACCGCGTCCACCATGGCGCCGATCTCGGCGACCGTCGGACAGTGCGGGTCCGCCGCGTTCAGCACCCGCGAGCCGGGACGGGCCGCCGCCAGCCGCACCAGCTCCGCCACGTTGTGCACGCTCGCCGGGTGGAAGCGGCTGCGCCCGCCCCAGCAGAGCACGCGCGTGCGCCGCCCGTCGAGGTTGCGCTTGACGAAGTACAGCTCACGCGGCGTGCGGCAGTGCGGCCCGTACACCGCGCTCGCCCGTAGCAGCGTCGTCGGCAGCCGCTCCCCGAGAGCCAGCAGGTCCCGCTCCAGCAGGACCTTGCGCGTCCCGTACGTGGCCTCGCCCGCCGCGACCGTCCGGCCCGACTCCCGCACCGGCACCGGGAAGCGCGGCGCCCCGTCCGGCTCCTCCTGCGTGTCGAAGCTGCGCCCCCGCTCGTCCTCGTACACGGCGCCGCTGGAGATCACCACCGCCGAACCGATCCGGCCGGCGAGCGCCGCCAGCTGCCCGCCGTGCCGCCGGTCGAACGCCACCAGGTCCACGACCAGGTCGACCCCGTCCCCGACCAGCGCGGCGAGCGCCGCGTCGTCGTCCCGGTCCAGCGCCACCGAGCGCACCTCGTCCGGCCAGGCCGCGTCCCGGCCGCCGCCCCGGGAGGCCGCCGTCACCGCCCAGCCGTCGCCCGCGAGCGCCCGCACCGCCGGGCGCCCCATCTGCCCCGCTCCACCGATCACCAAAGCCGTCTTCATGCCCGGACCGTACGTCGGCCCGCGGGCCGGCCCCGGCGGATTCTGCTCAGCGCAGAGCGCTCAGCTCAGCGGCATCCGCGGGAACCTGCGCGCCTTCGCCTCCTCGGCCTCCGCCTTCACCACCGCCGCGTACCTGTCGACGTACTCCTGCCCGGACAGGTCGAGGATCGCGTACATGATCTCGTCGGTGACGGCGCGCAGCACCGCCTTCTCGCCGTCCATCCCCGCGTACCGGGAGAACTCCAGCGGCGCGCCGAACCGGATCGTCACGCGGCGCATCTTCGGGATCTTGCGGCCCGGCGGCTGGGCCTCGAAGGTGCCGATCATCGCGCACGGGACGACCGGGGCCTGGGCCTGCAATGCCATCGCCGCGACACCGACCTTGCCCTTGTAGAGGCGGCCGTCGTGCGAGCGCGTGCCCTCCGGATAGATGCCGAGCAGTTCGTCGCGGCGCAGCACCCCGAGCCCCTCCCGGATCGCGGCCTGCCCGGCTTCCTTGCCCGAGCGGTCGACGGGGATCTGGCCCGCGCTGCGGAAGAACGCGGCGGTCAGCCGTCCCTTGACGCCCGGCCCGGTGAAGTACTCGGCCTTCGCCAGGAACGTGATGCGCCGCTTGATGATGGCCGGCATCAGGAAGTGGTCGGAGAACGACAGGTGGTTGCCCGCGATGATCGCCGCGCCCGACTCCGGGATGTGCTCAAGGCCCTCGATCCGCGGCCGGAACATCAGCCGCAGCAGCGGCCCGAGAAGCACGTACTTGAGCAGACGGTAGAACATGCCTGGTCGCCTTCCCCCATACAACGCTCCGGACGCGTCAGGCGCTGCGCGAGGCCACCATCGCGACCGTGATCAGCCCCAGCACCACCCAGCCGAACCACAACCAGCCGTTGCTGCCGAGCGCCACCGTGTAGGCGGTGACGGCCACCAGGCCGCCGACGGTGAACACACCCATCGTCTTCGTCGAACCGGGCATCACGCACGCTCCTCCCGGCAGCCCGGACGACGTACGCGACGTGCGGCGCCCGAACCGCGGCCAGAAGGCCATAGTCACCCGTGAGGGGCCGGTGGCGCTACTGCCCGCGCGCGTTCAACGAGGCGAGATAGGCGTTGTACGCCGCCAGCTCCTTGTCGCCGTCCCGGTCCGCCGCCCGGTCCGTACGGCGCGCCTGGCGGTCCTCGGACTTCTTCCACTGGAAGAGCAGCGCCAGCAGCACCAGGACCGACGGCACCTCGCTGAAGGCCCACGCGATACCGCCCGCCGCCGTCTGGTCGGAGAGCGGATCGATGCCGAGCGAGGCCGGCGGATTGTCGAACGTACCGACCATCGACGTGCTCGCCATCATCAGCGCGATCCCGAAGAAGGCGTGGAACGGCATGCCCGCGAACAGCTCCAGCATCCGCATCACGTACCCCGGGCGGTGCGGCCCCGGGTCCACGCCCATGATCGGCCAGAAGAAGACCACGCCGACCGCGAGGAAGTGCACCATCATCGCGAGGTGCCCGGCCTTCGAGCCCATGAGGAAGTCGAACAGGGGCGTGAAGTAGAGCGCGTACAGGCTCGCGATGAACAGCGGGATCGTGAACGCGGGGTGGGTGATGATCCGCATGTAGCGGCTGTGCAGCAGCATCAGCAACAGCTCCCGCGGCCCCTTGCTGCCGCGCTGCGCCGCCACCGGCAGGGCCCGCAGCGCGAGCGTGATCGGGGCACCCATGAGCAGCAGGATCGGCGACAGCATGCTGATGACCATGTGCTGCACCATGTGCACGCTGAACATGACCATCCCGTAGTCGTTCAGCTTCGTGCACATCACCAGGGCGATGGTCAGGACGCCCACCACGAAGGCGAGGGTCCGCGTCACCGGCCAGGAGTCACCGCGGCGCCCGAGCCGGACCACCGCGAACCCGTAGAGGGCGAGCGCCAGGAGGCAGCCGACGAGGAAGAAGGGGTCGGCCGACCACTGGAGGCCGCGCCCCAGCGTGAACGGCGGCAGATCCATGTTCATGCCGTGCCCGCTGTGATCCATCCGCCGGCTCCTGTTGCTCGTTTCGTACGGATTGTGCGGGACCAGCGTAGAGCTGCCCCCGGCCGCGGGTGCGGCCGGGGGCAGCTCTCTGCAAAGAACGGACAAAGACGCCGAGGTCAGCGGGTCACAGCACGCACTCCGCCTCGGCGTAGCGCTCCGCGGGCACGGTCTTCAGCGTCTCGACCGCCTCGGCGAGCGGCACCATCACGATGTCGGTGCCGCGAAGCGCCGTCATCTTGCCGAACTCGCCGCGGTGCACGGCCTCCACGGCGTGCCAGCCGAACCGCGTCGCGAGGACCCGGTCGTACGCGGTGGGCGTGCCGCCGCGCTGCACGTGGCCGAGGATCACCGGACGCGCCTCCTTGCCCAGGCGCTGCTCCAGCTCGATGGAGAGCTGGCGGGCGATCCCCGCGAAGCGCTCGTGGCCGTAGACGTCCCTGCCGCCCTCGTCGTACTCCATCGAGCCGGCCCGGGGCTTGGCGCCCTCGGCGACCACGACGATGGCGAACCTCTTGCCGGCCTCGAACCGCTCGCCGACCTTGCGGGTCAGCTCCTCAATGTCGAAGGGGCGCTCGGGCACCACGACGGCGTGCGCGCCCGCGGCCATGCCGGAGTGGAGCGCGATCCAGCCGGTGTGCCGCCCCATGACCTCGACGATCAGGACGCGCTGGTGCGACTCGGCGGTCGTCTTCAGCCGGTCGAGCGCCTCGGTGGCGACGCCGACGGCCGTGTCGAAGCCGAACGTCACGTCGGTGACGGCGATGTCGTTGTCGATGGTCTTCGGCACGCCGACGATCGGCAGGCCGCCGTCGGACAGGAGCCGGGCCGCCTTCAGCGTGCCCTCGCCGCCGATCGGGATGATCGCGTCGAGGCCGAGGTCGACGAGGTGTCCCTTGGCGCGCTCGACGCCGTCCCGCAGATGCGCCGGCTGTACCCGCGAGGAGCCGAGGACGGTGCCGCCGCGGGCGAGGATGCCGCTCACCGCGTCCAGGTCCAGCTTGCGGTAGTCGCATTCGAGCAGGCCCTTCCACCCGTCGTGGAAGCCGATGACCTCGTCGCCGTGGTCGACGACGGCACGGTGGACGACCGAACGGATCACGGCGTTCAGACCGGGACAGTCGCCGCCGGAGGTGAGGACACCAATACGCATGAGCCCGGAATACCTTTGCAAAGTGGGCCGATGGCCGGACCGCGTCGTCCGGCTGGATTCCCCGTACCTTATCGGCGCCCGGGGGCCCCTCCGTAAGGGCCGTCCGACAGATGGACAGCCCCGCTCAGATGGGCGCGGAAGCGCCCTTTAGGGCCGCGGGCACCGGCTCAGGCGGGCTGAGCCGTGGCGGCCGCGATCCGCTCGTTGCGCAGCGCCTCGTACCACCGGTCGTCCACCGGCGGCAGCGCGTTCACGTCGAGCGCCAGCTTCAGCAGCAGGTCGGCGATGTGCGGGTTGCGCGCCAGCACGGGCCCGTGCATGTACGTGCCGAAGACCGTGTCGTTGAAGGCGCCCTCGGTGCCGTCCCCGGTGCCGTTGCCCTTGCCGATCCGGGTGCGGGCGAACGGACGGGCCGACGGGCCGAGGTGGGTGACGCCCTGGTGGTTCTCGAACCCGGTGAGGGGCGGCAGCCCCAGTTGCGGGTCGATGTCGCCCAGGACGTCACCGACGCACCGCTCGCCCTCGCCGCGGGTGGAGACCACGTCGAGCAGGCCGAGGCCCGGCTCGCGCTCCCCGAGGTCGTTGATGAACTCGTGGCCGAGGATCTGGTATCCGGCGCAGACGGAGAAGACGATCGCCCCGTTGGCCACGGCGCGCTGCAGGCCGCCGTCACGGCGCAGCCGCTCGGCCGCGAGCCGCTGCGGCCGGTCCTCGCCGCCGCCGATCAGGTAGATGTCGCCGGAGGTGGGCACCGGCTGGTCGCTGCGCACGTCGTGGCGCTCGACCTGGAGGCGGCGCTGGCGGGCGCGGCGCTCCACCACGAGGGCGTTGCCCTGGTCGCCGTAGGTGCTCAGCAGGTCGGGGTAGACCCACACCAGACGCAGGCTGTTGTCGCTCATGCTCATGATCCTTAGCTCGTCCTCGTGCGGATCCGGTCAGTTGCCCACGCGGCGGCGGACGTCCTGGAACGCGGTGTAGTTGGCGATGAGCTCGATTCGTCCCGGCGGGGACATCTGCACCGCCTCGTCGAGCGTCTCGCAGACCCGGAAGTCCAGGTTCGCGACCTCCAGGCGGACCGCGAGGTCGAGCTTGCGGTCGCCGATGACGCAGATCGGGTGGCCACCGAGCCGGGTGTAGTCGACGTCCCAGAGCCAGGAGGTGTCGGTGCCGTCGGCCCCGCGCGCGTTCACGGACAGGATCACCGGCGTGGGCGGCGGGTCGATCAGGGTGAACGTCTCCAGCCAGCCCGCCGGGTTCTTCGCGAGCAGCAACCGCAGGTCGCGGTCCTGGAAGTGCACGACGTCGTAGCGGCCGGCCACGGCCTGCACCTGGTACATGCGCTCCAGGGCGACCTGCGGCGGCACCCCGAAGCAGGCGGCGACGGCGGCCGAGGAGGCGGCGTTCGCCTTGTTGGCGCGGCCGGGCAGCTGGAGGTGGATCGGCCAGGCGGAGCCGTGCGGGTCGAGCACGTAGTCGCCCTGGAGGGCCCAGCTCGCGGTGGGGCGCCGGAAACCGCACTCGCCGCAGAACCAGTCGTCGCCGGGGCGCTGCATCACGCCGCCGCACGCCGGGCAGGACCAGGCGTCGTCCTTCCACTCCTGGCCCGCGGCGACCCACACCACGTTCGGCGAGGAGGAGGCGGCCCACACCACGAGCGGGTCGTCCGCGTTGGCGATCACGATGGCCTTCGAACCGGCGAGCCCCTCACGCCACTTCTCGGCGAGCATGCGGGTCTCGGCGGCACGGTCGAGCTGGTCACGCGAGAGGTTGAGGAGGGCGATCGCCTTGGGAGCGGTGTCCCGGGCGACCCCGGCCAGGTACTTCTCGTCGACCTCGATGACGCCGAACTTGGCGTCGGAGCCGCCGGCCAGCGCGGAGGTGATGCCCGCCGGCATGTTCGCGCCCAGCGCGTTCGAGACGACCGGGCCGCTGGCGCGCAGGGCCTCGGCGATCAGGCGCGTGGTGGTCGTCTTGCCGTTCGTGGCGGAGACGAGCACCACGTCGAGGTGCTGGGCGAGCCGTCCGAGCAGCTCGGGGTCGAACTTGAGCGCGACCTTGCCGCCGATCACCGATCCGCTGCCGCGGCCCGCCGCCCGCGACACCGCGGCCGCGGCCTTTCCGGCCGTCACGGCCAGCTTGGCCCGCGGAGTCATCGACTCCGAGTTGCCTGACATTGTTGGGTCCTCCTTGCGTACGGCGCCGCGCCTGCCCCGGGCATCGCTTCCGGCCTCAGCCTATCGAGATCCTCTGACAAGCCCGAACCGCGGCACCACCGGCGGATCGGGGTGCTCCCCGGACCGTACCCTTACGGCCATGCGACACGGCTCGATCCCGGGCGCCTCCGGGCGCGTACGGCCCCTGACCCTGCTCGGCGACCCCGTGCTGCACCAACCCTGCGCGGAGGTCACGGACTTCGGTCCGCAGCTGGCGCGGCTGGTGCAGGACATGTTCGCCACGATGTACGCGGCCCAGGGCGTCGGCCTCGCCGCGAACCAGGTCGGACAGGCGTTGCGCGTCTTCGTCTACGACTGTGAGGACGACGACGATGTGCGCCATGTCGGCCATGTGGTGAACGCCCGTCTGGTCGCGGCGGACGGTGACGTCGTGCGGGGACCCGAGGGCTGTCTGTCGCTGCCCGGTCTGGAAGCGGGCACGCCGCGCTTCGACCACGCGCGCGTGGAGGGGGTGGACGCGACGGGCGCCCCGGTGGTGGTCGACGGCACGGGCTGGTTCGCGCGGTGCCTCCAGCACGAATGCGACCACGTGGAGGGGCGTACGTACACGGAGAGGGTCACCGGCTGGCGGCGGCGCCGGGTGCTGTGGCAGGCGGCCCGGGCGCCCTGGGCGCGGAACGCGGCTTCGTAGGAGCTCGCTGCCCGGCCGGCGCGGCGACGGACCGTGTGCGGCGGTGGCTCAGAAGCCCGGGCCGCCCACCTTGTCGCCCGCGGCGGCGAGCCGCCCCCACAGCAGATCGGCGAGGGCGGTGACCAACGCGGCCCGCGTGCACGGCCGTTCGCCCAGCCACCAGTCTCCTGCGGCGTGCATCATGCCGACGATCCCGTGGCCCCAGACGCGGGCGAGCTGCTGTCCGGCCGGGCCGAGGTCGACCCGCTCCTCGATGACCTCCGCCAGTTCCTCGCCCATCCGGCGCAGCAGGGGAGCGGAGTGGCGTCCGACGTCGAAGCCGGAGTCGCCGGGGGATCCCTCCGCCGGATGCATCAGGAACCGGTAGACCTGGGGCCTGGCCTCGATCGCCGCCAAGTAGGTGTCGAGCGTCGCCTCCACGCGCTCACGGCGCCGGGCCGGTGCGTCCAGGGCGGCGCGCAAGGAGGCGAGCAGCGCGTCCGTGTGCCGGGTGGCGAGGGCCGCGTAGAGCCCGCCCTTGTCGCCGAAGTGCCGGTAGAGGATCGGCTTGGTGATCCCGGCCTCGGCCGCGATCGCGTTCATCGAGGCGCCCGGGCCGTCCCGGAGCACCACACGGTCCGCGGCCTCGAGCAGCTCGCGCCGCCGACGCTCGGCGGCGGACTGCTGCTCCGCGCGCTGGTCGGTCCGCTGTGTGGTCTCCATGAGGTCTCCCCGCCCGTGCGATTGCTTGACGCACGCGAAAGGTAACACCCGACGGTGGGCCGGTATCGAACGCGTACTCGGAGGTTGACACGGGCTACTGGCTGGTAACACACTCCTGTTACCGTAAGTAACACATGCAGTGTACGCAGTCCTGGAGGGGTCATGGCCGAGTTCACGATGGATCTCAACGACGAGCAGAAGGAGGTCCGTGACTGGCTTCACGGCTTCGCCGCCGATGTGATCCGCCCCGCGGCCGCCGAGTGGGACGAGCGCGAGGAGACCCCCTGGCCCGTCATCCAGGAAGCTTCCAAGCTGGGAATCTACTCCCTCGACTTCTATGCGCAGCAGTTCTTCGACCCGACGGGTCTCGGCATCCCGATGACCATGGAGGAACTGTTCTGGGGTGACGCGGGCATCGCCCTGTCGATCGTCGGCACGGGCCTCGCCGCGGTCGGCGTGCTCGCCAACGGCACCGAGGAGCAGATCGGCACCTGGATCCCGCAGATGTACGGCGACGTGAACGACGTCAAGGTCGCCGCCTTCTGCTCCTCCGAACCGGACGCCGGCTCCGACGTCGCCGCCATGCGCACCCGGGCCGTCTACGACGAGGCCAAGGACGAGTGGGTCCTGAACGGCACCAAGACCTGGGCCACGAACGGCGGCATCGCCAACGTCCACGTGGTGGTCGCCTCGATCGACCCCGAGCTGGGCTCCAAGGGGCATGCCTCCTTCATCGTCCCGCCGAACACGCCGGGCCTGTCCCAGGGACAGAAGTTCAAGAAGCACGGCATCCGTGCCTCGCACACCGCCGAGGTCGTCCTGGAGAACGTCCGGGTGCCCGGCTCCTGCCTGCTCGGCGGCAAGGACAAGCTCGACGAGCGCCTGGCCCGCGCGCGCGAGAAGGCCAGGAAGGGCGGCGAGCGCGTGAAGAACGCCGCGATGGCGACCTTCGAGGCGTCGCGTCCGGCCGTCGGCGCCATGGCGGTCGGCACCGCCCGCGCCGCCTACGAGGAGGCGCTGGAGTACGCCAAGACCCGCGAGCAGTTCGGCCGCCCGATCATCGACAACCAGGGCGTGGCCTTCCAGCTGGCCGACATGCGTACGCAGATCGACGCCGCGCGCCTCCTGGTGTGGCGCGCCTCCTGGATGGGGACCACCGGCAAGAAGTTCGAGAACGCCGAGGGCTCCATGTCGAAGCTGTTCGCGAGCGAGACCGCCAAGAAGGTCACCGCGCAGGCCATCCAGATCCTGGGCGGCAACGGCTACACGCGGGAGTACCCCGTGGAGCGCATGCACCGCGACGCGGCCATCTACACGATCTTCGAGGGCACGAGCGAGATCCAGCGCCTGGTCATCGCCCGCACCCTGTCGGGGATGCCGATCCGCTAGGGCGAGGCGAGGCGAGGCGGGCGGGCGGCTGGCTTCGGACCGCACGGTACAGGCGCGGCCGGGGCCCCGCTCCTTGCGGTGGGACCCCGGCCGGCCCGGCCGGGGTCTCTGCGGCGCTCGACCCTTAAGGGTGTGGCTAACCCCCCTTCCGGAGCGGGGCTGCCCCCTACCAGGGCCGGGTGGTGGCGCCATGGCTCACCAGGGCCGGTGATTCGTAGGTTTCTCGGACCGGGCCGACGCGTAGCCCGTCGCATCGACCTCGCCCGCCACAGACCGGAGAACCGCCATGGCCCTGGCCCTCGGAACCCTGCCGCACGACACCCCACGAGCGGCGACGCGGCGCCCCGCACCCGAAGGCGGAAGTGAATTCACGCCGCTGCTGCGCGACGTGAAGGGGCAGGGCCTGCTCGACCGGCGGACCGGCTGGTACGTCCGCACCATCGCGGTCAACACCCTCGCCCTGGCCGCCGTCATCACGGGCATGGCGCTCATCGGCACCTCCTGGTGGGTCCTGGCGCTCACGCCGCCGCTGGCCGTCCTGGGCGCCCGCACGGCGTTCATCGGCCATGACGCGGGCCACGCGCAGATCACGGGGAACCGTGCCGTGAGCCGGGCCATCGGCCTCATCCACGGCAACCTGCTGCTGGGCATGAGCTACGCGTGGTGGAACGACAAACACAACCGGCACCACGCCAACCCGAACCACATCGACAAGGACCCCGATGTCGCCGCCGACGTCCTCGTCTTCACCAGTAAGCAGGCCGCTACCCGGGTCGGCTTCCGGGGCTGGCTCACCCGCCACCAAGCCTGGCTCTTCTTCCCGCTCACCCTGCTCGAAGGTCTCGCGCTGAAACTCTCCGGCTTCCAGGACCTGCGCCGGCAGACCGGACGTGAGCGCCTGGTGGAGGGCGGACTTCTCGTCGCCCACGTCGTCGGCTACGTGACACTTCTTGCGACCACCATGCCGCTCGGCCACGCCCTCGCCTTCGCCGCCCTGCATCAGGCCCTCTTCGGCCTCCATCTGGGGATGGCCTTCGCGCCCAACCACAAGGGCATGGAGATGCCCGACCCCGAGGGCGACAAGTGGGGCCATCTGCGGCGCCAGGTCCTCACCTCACGCAACATCAAGGGCGGCATCCTGACCGACTGGTTCCTCGGCGGCCTCAACTACCAGATCGAGCACCACCTGTTCCCGAGCATGCCCCGGCCGCATCTGCGCCTCGCGCAGCCCCTGGTGAAGGCCCACTGCCGTGGCCTCGGCATCCCGTTCGTGGAGACCGGGCTCGTCGACTCCTACCGCCAGGCCCTGCGCCACATGTATGAGGTGGGAGAGCCGCTGCGCGCCGACATCTGAGGCACCACCCTGCTGCGGCACGCCACCCCGGGGCGTCTCGGGGACGCGAGATCAGGGTCGTATCAGGGTCCACATCCGGAACCACGGGCGTCACGAACCCGTTTCTCACAGCAGAGACGAGCTCGCCCCACTCAGCCGAAGGCGAGCCGCTCCGAAGGAGGCCACACAGATGTCGAGGAACGCGAAGATCGCCGCGGGAGGCGTGGCGGTCGGGCTCATCCTGCTGATCTGGCTGCCGTGGTGGGTGGCCCTGCTCATCGTGCTCGGCGTGCCCACCGCGGCGTACCTGATGCTCGACCCCTCGCAGCGACGGCGGCTCCGCCGGGTCTCACGCCGGGAGATCGGCCGCTGAGAAGCCCGCGCGGCCGCACCCGTACCGGAGCCGCCCGCCCGGCCCGCGAGAGCCGCTAAGAAGTCCGCAGAGAGCAGGAGTTGACGACGTCACCGCCCGGGGGCCGGCCGACGGACCGGTCCGCGGGCGGCCTCGTCCCGTTCCGTACCCACCGGGTCAGCGTGTCGAGAGCGTCCCGGTAACACGGCAAGATCGGCCGCAGCCGGTCCGGATAGGTGTCGTACAGCCCGTCCGTGTGCGTGCCGCCCTGGATCGTGTACGTGCGGTGCAGCGAGCCGCGTCCCTGCTCGTCCACCATGCGCGCGTACACGCGCGCGTCCGTGGCGATCGGCAGCAGCGTGTCCAGATCGCCCTGGAGCGTGATCAACGGCTTCCCGACGCGCCCGGTGAGAGCGACCCGGGCGACGGCCCGGCGCACCGCCGCCGGACGCGTCGCGTAGTCGTACGCGGCATCGGACGCGCACGGCGCGAGCAGCTCCTCCGTCGTCGAACCGGCGGAGGTTCCCGGGCACGCGCGGTCGTACCCGGGGTCGAACTCCGCCCGGTACACCTTCTGCGTGAGTCCCCAGTACGCCTTCTGGTGGTACGGCCACAGGAACTCCGAGCCACGAGCGAAACCGGCCGCATACATGTCGTTCGCGTCGGCCTTCCCCTGCCCGTAGGCCACGGCGGTCGGCAAGGACGTCAGCAGCGGGGGCTCGTCCGCCGCCCACAGGACGCCCTCCCAGTCGACGCCACCGTCGTACAACCCGGGCTGGTTCTCCAGCTGCCAGCGCGTGAGGTACCCCGCGTTGGAGATGCCGGTCATGAAGGTGTGGCGCGGCGCCGCCCCGTAGCGCAGGGCGACGGCCTTCTTGGCGGCCCGGGTCAGCTGTGTCGTGCGGGCGTTCCATTCCGCGACGGCGTCCCCAGGGCGCACGCCGTCCCGGTAGAAGTCCGGGCCGGTGTTACCCTTGTCGGTCGCCGCGTACGCGTACCCCTGGGCGAGGACACGGTCGGAGATCGCCGCGTCCGTCGCGTACTGCTTGCGGTTGCCGGGGGAGGCGGTGACCACCAGAGCGCCGTTCCAGTGGTCGGGCAGCCGGATCACGAACTGGGCGTCATGGTTCCAGCCGTGCGTCGTGTTGGTGCGGGAGCCGTCCTCGAAGTAGCCGTCGATCTGCATGCCGGGGACGCCGGAGGGGTTGCGTGTCCCCGAGGCGGTCAGGCCGGCCTGGTCGGCGGTGTCCGTGTACGGGGTGCCCGCGAGGCCGGCGGTCGTCAGATCGTCCAGGCAGGCCCGCTGCTGGAACCGGGCGCCCGGCACGCGCGCGTGCGTCTGACGCGCGCAGTGCGCCTCCTGCGCGGAGGAAGCTCCCTGGGGGGACGCCGCACGTGCCAACTGCGGCCCAGACGCGACCAGGGCCATGAGTGTGGTGGCCAACAGCGGGACGGTTCTGGACATGCGCATGAGGGGCCTCCTCGAAGTGGCGGGAAGAGGCCCATCGTCGAGGGGCAGGTCCCGCTCATCCATGGGGCAAACCCACATGCGGCCGGCGCGTTCTATGTGGTGCGCCGCTTGTGGCGCGGCGGATCCTATGTGGTGCGGCGTCTACGGTGCAGCGCGTTCTATGTGGTGCGGCGTCTATGGCGCGGTGCGTTCTACGTGGTGCGGCGCGGCGGCCTGGAATGGCACGGCTGACTCCCGCGACCTGCCGTCAGACCGGCCGCACCGCCATCTTGTCGAGCGCCTCCAGCAGGCTGGGCAGCTCCGCGCCCCGGCCGACCGGCAGCACCTCGCCCGGTTCCTCGTCGAGCAGGATGAAGGCGATGTCGTCCGTGCGCGCCACCATCGACCAGCCCGGCCCGTCGGCGCGCAGCGTACGGGCGTCGTCCGACGCGAACGCGGAGCGCACGCGCCCGAGCGGGGGAGGAGCGTCCACGTAGGCCCGTGCCTCGGTCAGGACGCGCCGGATGCCCTGATGCGTGCCGCCGGGCGGCGTCCGCTCGCCGTCGTCTTTGTCCTGTGCCGCCTCGTCCTGCGCGTCCGGGGCGAAGTGCACGTCGTCGATCTGTCCGCGCCACGCGGCCCACTGGAGCGCTATCTCGTCCGCTCCCAGCCGCCGTTGCGCCGGTCCCCACGTCGCTGTGTCCGGCGGGCACAGAGGCGGCACGTCGGCCGTCTCGGGGTCCGGCTCGGGGTCGTGGGGCGCCGGGACGCCCGGGGCCGCCACCGCCAGCGCGAGCGGCCAGCCCGGCAGCGCGGCGACCATGCTCGCCTCGTCGGGGGAGAGTTCGTACTCCATGCCGCAGTCCCAGGAGGCGATGGCGACGGCCACCAGGGACACGTCATCGACGACGACCGTCCAGCGTGCGCCGTCCGCGTCCTGGCCGAGGACCAGGCCGTATCCGTCGGTCAGGGGCGCGAGTCCCAGGGCCGCGCACGCCTCGGGATAGTCGTCGCCCAGCACGCTGGGGAACTTCGCCGGCGTGAGCAACACTGCCGTGAGTACGTACAGCGCGTCGTCCTCGGCGACGACCGCGTCGTCCGTCCCGGCCATGCCAGCCTCCCCTGAGCTTCGTTCCGTCGGCGTGACCTTAGTCAGTCGCGGACGATGTCGTACAGGGGCGATGACCAGGAAAATCCATGGTCGCCCCGGCCACGCGCGCCGACGGTGGCGGCATGTCGACTTCCTGTGTGCGCCGCGTGTGGCTCCGGTGTCGGGCCGGGTGTCCGAGCTTCACGACGCCGCGTACGGGAGCCGCTCGGCGCGCCGCACGCCCGGGCGTCAGGCGGCGGGCAGGCCGAGGAGGCGTCTGGCCACGACCCGGGGCGACTCGTCCCGCTCCTGTGCGAGAACGATGACGGCTCGGCGCGCCAGTTCGTCGACGCCGAAGACCAGCGCGCTCGGCTCCACCCAGCCCGCGGCTTCGTCGACCCGCTCCTGGTCGTCCTCGATACCGGCCGCCACGTAGGCGGCTGCCGCCTCGAACAGGTTGTGCGGGCGTTGCCGGGCGGCACCGGACCGGAGACTCGCGCGCGCGGAGTCTCCGTCGTGCAGGCGCTCCACGAACTTCTTGCGCCCGCTGCTCCATGACTTCCGAACTCGGTCGAGCATGCGCGCCCCCCGCCCCCTCGCTGGTGGCTCCGGACCTCCGACGACCCCGCCAACTGACCCCATACCTCAGGAGATTGCCGCCCATGGTGGCAGAAGTGGGCCGGGGTGGCGCTGTCCCGGCGCGGGTCAGTGACGGTCCGGGTCCAGGTCGTCGAGTGTGGAGCGGAGCCAGGCGAGTTCGGCGCGGCTCGTGGCGCGCGCGACGGTGAGAATGCCGCGGCGGAAGGGGTCCGTCAGTTCCTCCGCGCGCAGCGGATGGTCTCCTTCGTAGAAGAAGCTCGCCGGTTCCTCCAGGAAGTCGAGCCGACGGTGCAGTACGTCGGCCTGTTCCCCGGGGTCCTCCAGATGCCGCAGAAACGCGAGGACGGTGAACCACCGGTTCTCGTCGGTGATGTCGGGCCGGGCCGGCTCGCGCAGTCTGCGGCGCAGCTCCTCGCGGCCCCGGTCGGTGAGGCTCAGGACGTGGCGGGGTGCCGCGGCGGCCCCTGGCTGGGTCTCGCGGGCCAGCAGTCCCGCCTTCTCCAGGCGCTTGATCGCCGGATAGAGGGTGCTCTCGGCCACCGGGCGGACATGTCCGGTCAGCGCGGTGATGCGCTTGCGCAGCTCATAGCCGTGCAGCGGGGTGTCGTAGAGGAATCCGAGGACGGCCAGCTCCAGCATGCCCCCATTGTGACCCACGAGAAGCTGGTAGGTCATCCACGTGGTACATCGTTGACGTAGTACTACGGAGCCGATGTAGTGTTCCGAAGTGGAGCAGGATGGGAGTGCGCACAAGGAGGACGCCATGCGGCAAGCCAGGTTCGACGCACAGGGGAGTCAGGTCCGGTGGACGGAGGCTCTTGGAGAGGAGCCCGCGCGGGTCTACGTCCACGGGCTGGGTTCGGCCTCGACCATGTACCACGCGCACATCGCCGCCCGTCCCGAACTGGCCGGTCGCCGCTCGCTGTTCGTGGATCTGCCCGGACATGGCATCAGTGACCGTCCCGCCGCCTTCGGGTACACCCTGGAGGAGCACGCCGACGCGCTGGCCGTGGCGCTCGACGCGGCAGAGGTGCGCGACGCGGAGATCGTCGGGCACAGCATGGGCGGCGCGGTGGCTATCGTCCTCGCGTACCGGCGCCCCGATCTCGTCTCACGACTCGTCGTCACGGAAGGGAACCTGGACCCGCGGCCGCCGCGCACCGCAGCCAGCAGCGGCATCGCGAGCTACGAAGAGGACGCTTACGTCACAGGAGGCGGCCACGCGCGCGTGCTGGAGCAGGTCGACCCGCTGTGGGCCGCCACCATGCGCCTCGCCGACCCGCGCGCGCTGCACCGCAGCGCGGTCGGCCTGGTACGCGGCACGGAGCCCACCATGCGGAGGATGCTGGAGGGCCTGAAGGTGGAGCGGGTCTACCTTCAGGGTCTGCGCAGCGGTGAACTGCACGGCAAGGACGCGCTGTCGGCGGCGGGTGTCCAGGTGGTCGAAGTGCCGGACGCCGGGCACAACGTCATGTTCGACAACCCGGACGCCTTCGCCGCCGCCGTCCGGGGATAACCGGCCCCACGGAGCCGCACCCCGTCCGTCCGGCACGGTCGCGGTTCACTCCTCACGCACCGCCAGCGCCAGGAAGCGCGTGTCCTCGTCCACGTACGAAGTCAGACGCCAGCCCGAACCGGCCAGCAACGGGCGCAGGTTGGGCTCGGCGCGCAGATCCTCGGGGGTGAGCCGGCGTCCGTGGCGTGCGGCGAGGGCCCGCCGCCCGATCGGGTGGAAGAGCGCGAGCCGGCCGCCGGGCCGCACCGTACGCGCCAACTCGCGCAGATTCTCCGCCGGTCGCGGCAGATGCGAGATCAGGCCCGCGCCGAACACCGCGTCCAGCACTCCCGGACGCAGCGGCAGCCGCCCCACGTCGGTGTGGAGCAACTGCCCCGCACGGTCCCGCCCGGCCGCCACGGCGGCTTCCAGCATGGCCGCGGTCAGATCGGCGCCGAGCACCACGCCCGAGGGTCCGACGGCCGCCCGCAGCGGCGGCAGGGCCCGGCCGGTGCCGCACCCCGCGTCGAGCACCCGGCCGCCGGGGCGCAACCCCAGCGCGGCGACCGCCGCCGCGTAGGCCGGGCCGTCGTCGGGGAAGCGGGAGTCCCAGCCGGCGGCGCGGGCCGCGAAGAACTCCTGCACGCGTGTGGGGTCATCGCTCATGTGCTCCATGATTGCGCAGTGCACGGAGGAGAGCGGGACCCGGGCCGGGTGAGCACCGCTCGACCGGCCCGCTCCCGGACCGGAGGAGACTGCGGGCCCGCCGCGACCCGGCTGGTTGGCCAGGCCGACCTGCCCGGCCGCGGCATGGGCTGGGCGCGGCCGGCTCAGTCCGCGACGTCCCCCATGGCCACGACCTTCTCGACCCGGACCCGGACTACCAGCTCCCCGGGCACGGCATTGCGCCGGCCGAATTCCTCCGCGCGGTCCTCGCCCATGTACCGGCCGCCGATCCGGGTGGCCGAATCCAGCAACGCGGCCGGATCTTCGCTGAGTTCCGCGCGGCCCTGGACCGTCACGAAGGAGAAGGGCGGGCGCTCGTCGTCGACGCACAGGGCGACCCGCCCGTCCCGGGCCAGATTGCGGCCTTTGACCGTGTTCTTACCGGTGTTGAAGACGATGTCGTCGCCGTCCAGGACGAACCAGACGGGAGCGATGTGCGGGCTGCCGTCGGCCCGCACGGTGGACAGCTTGGCGGTGCGGGTGCCCTCGGAGACGAAGGCGTGCCATTCCTCATCGGTCATCTTGTGTGCCATGCGCCCATCCTGCTTGCCCGGAGGTCGGCCGTGGGGAAGGCTGGCGAAAGAGATCCTCCGGTCAGGGGAGCGGTCCCCACCGGGGCACGGGGAGCCAGAGGAAGCGGGGAGACAGGGACATGGCGCAGAACACGGGACTCGGGTGGCTGCTGGACGATCTGACCCAGCGTGTCGAACATGTGCAGCACGCTCTGGTGCTGTCCAACGACGGTCTGGTGACCGGAGCCAGTACCGGCCTGCGCCGCGAGGACGCCGAACATCTCGCCGCGGTCTCCTCCGGGCTCCACAGCCTCGCCAAGGGTTCGGGCCGCCACTTCGGCGCCGGGAACGTGCGCCAGACGATGATCGAGTTCGACGACGCGGTGCTCTTCGTCACCGCCGCCGGCGACGGCAGCTGCCTGTGCGTCCTCAGCTCCGCCGAAGCCGACATCGGTCAGGTCGCGTACGAGATGACACTGCTCGTGAACCGGGTCGGGGAGCACTTGGCCGTGGATGCCCGGCAGCCCGACCGTACCCCGTTCATCGACCCTGAGCTGCACTGACGCGAGACCTCAGAGCGGGCGCGGCGGAGTTATCCACAGGCCCCGACGGGGTCCGTCGATGCGGGCTACGGTTTTCCCCGAGCGGTCACAGAGCGTGACCGCGAGTGATCGACCGACGGGGGAGAACCATCGTGCACAGCTCCATCATGACCAGGCCGCAGGGCAGCGCAGCGCGCGAACTGGGCCTGAAGCGAGGCGAGTTCGACCTCGCGGTACGCCTCGGCCACATCCGGACGGTCGCCGCGCCGGACGGCGGACGGCGCCGCGTCCCCCAGGAGGAGATCGAGCGGATCCGCGAGCACGAGAACTTTCCGGAGGCACTGCGCCGGCAGGTCAAGGTGGTCGGAACCGCCGAGGGGGCCCACCTCATGGGCATCCCGCCGACCCGCTTCACCCGGCTTGCCCGCGCGGGCCTGCTGATCCCGGCCAAGTTCTATCTGAACCGGTATCGGGCCGTGGTGTGGCTGTACCTCGCCGAGGAACTGCGGGAGTTCGCGGAGTTCGAGCTCCATGCGCCGCTGCTGACCGGCCGCGCACCGGACAAGATGCGGGCCCGGCTGTCGGCCGGTGAGGACCTCCGGCCGCGCAGGTGGCGGGCCCGGCACGCGGGCTACCTGTTGGGGCAGTGCGGCGACTCCTGGGAGCGGGCCGCGGCGATGGCGACGCTCCTGGACCCGACCCAGCTCGTCGACCTGGTCGAGAACCCCTACGAGCGGGCCTACTTGCGGCAACTGCGCCCCGAGGAGTCCTGGTACGGAGTACCCGACTCGCCGACGGCCCGGATCGTCGAGCGCATCCTGACCGCCGACGACCCGAACGAGATCAGCTGGCTGCGGGCGAACCTGCTGCTCAGCCTGGCGGAAGCGCGGGCCCTGCGGCCGGCCCCGCGGCCCACGGGGGAGGAGCCAGCCGATCGGGACACGCTCGGACCACCCGTCTCGGAACGTCACACGCCTGGACCACAGCTACCGGGACCACCCGCACCCGAACCTCGGCCCGAGGCCGACGAGCCGGCTCCCCGGCTGTGGCGGCGGCTGCTGGGCAGACGGGGCTGAAGGGTGACGCAGCCGGTGACGCGCCGATGACCGGGCTACGCAGTGCCTTCGACGGCGTCCAGATCCTGGGCGTAGTGCTCGATCGCGCTCCGGTACCCCACGATGTCCGGGTCGGCACTGGTCTCGGTCACCACCGTGAGGAGCAACCGCATCCCGTCGTGCGCCCGGCCCACGTTGTACAGCGCCATCGCCAGGAACGTCTTGAGGGCGTTGTCGGCGGGGAACGCCGCGGTCGCCTCGCTCAGCGTCGCCACGGCATCCGCGTAGCGGCCCAGCGTGCGGTAGGTACTGCCGAGACCGAGCAGCGCCCCCTTGCGGTCGTCCGCACCGAGCCCGTGGCCGGCCAGCGCGTCGACGTAGTGCGGCACGGCCTCGGCCTCCAGACCGAGCGTGTCGTGCACCCAGGCGGTCTGGTACGCGACCTGTGCGTCGTCGGGGAACCGGTCGCGGAGCACGAGGAGGCGTGCACGCGCCTCCTCCCGGTGGCCCGTCTCCCGCAGCCGCACGGCTTGCGCGAGCAGGACGCCGACGTCGTCCGCCGGGCCCGTCACCCCTGGAGCTTTCGGAACAGACCCTCCTGCACCACGGAGACCAGCAGCCGCCCTTCGACGTCGTAGATGCGGCCGCGGGCGAGACCCCGGCCGCCGGTGGCGATCGGCGACTCCTGGTCGTACAGGAACCACTCATCGGCACGGAAGGGACGGTGGAACCACATGGCGTGGTCGAGCGAGGCCATGTCGAAGCCGCGGGGGCCCCACAGCGGCTCGACCGGCAGACGTACCGCGTCGAGCAGTGTCATGTCACTCGCGTAGGTCAGCGCGCAGGTGTGCACGAGCGGGTCGTCGCCCAGCGGACCCACGGCGCGCATCCACACGGCGCTGCGCGGTTCGGCGGACTCGACCTCCTCGGGGGTCCAGCGCAGCCCGTCGACATACCGGATGTCGAAGGGCTGGCGGCGCGCCATGCGCTCCAGCGCCTCGGGCAGGGCGCCGAGATGGCCCCTGATCTCGTCGGCGATGGTCGGCAGCGACTCCGGGTCCGGCACCTCGCGGGCCGGCGGCAACTGATGTGCGAAAGCCCCTTCCTCGGGCTTGTGAAAGGAGGCGGTGAGATTGAAGATCGTGCGACCCTGCTGCACGCCGGTGACCCGGCGCGTGGTGAACGAGCGGCCGTCGCGGACCCGTTCGACCTGGTACACGATGGGCACGCCCGGACGGCCCGGGCGCAGGAAGTACGCGTGCAGCGAGTGCACCGGCCGGTCGCCCTCCGTGGTGCGGCCCGCCGCGACCAGTGCCTGGCCGGCGACCTGCCCGCCGAAGACCCGCTGCAGGGACTCCTCCGGGCTGCGTCCGCGGAAGATGTTGACCTCGATCTGCTCCAGGTCGAGCAGGTCGACGAGCCGCTCCGCAGGATTCGTCATGCGTGGTTCTCTCTCGTGTGTGCGGCCGGGGTGCTCCGGCGCGTGGACGCGGGAGGACGCGAGCGTCCCCACGGTCCGGGATCTACAACTGGCCGACGTCCGTGACACGGACGACGGCACGGCCTTCGGCGTCGGAGGCCGCGAGGTCGACTTCGGCGCTGATGCCCCAGTCGTGGTCCCCGTTCGGGTCGGCGAACGTCTGCCGGACCTTCCACAGGCCGTGCTCGGGGTCCTCCTCGATCATGAGGAGCTTGGGGCCGCGCGCGTCGGGGCCTGTTCCGAGGCCCTCGTACTCGTCCCAGTACGCATCCATGGCCTCGCCCCAGGCGTCCGCGTCCCAGCCCGACCCGCCGTCCATCTCGCCCAGCTCCTCGACGTGGTCGAGGGCCGCGAGTTCGACGCGGCGGAACATGGCGTTGCGGACGAGCACCCGGAAGGCCCGGGAGTTCGCCGTGACCGGCTTGACCTGATCGGCCTTCTCCTGCGCCTCCTCCGCGGACATCACCTCGGGGTTGGCGAGCTGCTCCCACTCGTCCAGCAGGCTGGAGTCGACCTGGCGCACCATCTCTCCGAGCCATGCGATCAGATCCTGCAGGTCCTCCGACTTGAGGTCGTCGGGGACGGTGTGGTCGAGCGTCTTGTACGCACTGGCCAGGTACCTCAGGACGATGCCCTCGACGCGGGCCAGCTCGTAGAACGAGACGAACTCCGTGAAGGTCATCGCCCGTTCGTACATGTCGCGGATGACGGACTTCGGCGACAGCGGGTGGTCGCCGACCCACGGGTGGCTCGTCCGGTACGTGTTGTACGCGTGGAAGAGCAGCTCCTCCAGCGGCTTGGGGTAGGAGATGTCCTGGAGGCGCTCCATGCGCTCCTCGTACTCGACCCCGTCCGCCTTCATGAGGGCGACGGCCTCTCCGCGCGCCTTGTTCTGCTGGGCGTGCAGGATCTGCCGCGGGTCGTCGAGCGTGGACTCCACGACCGACACCATGTCGAGCGCGTACGACGGGGACTCCTGGTCGAGCAGGTCGAAGGAGGCGAGGGCGAACGTCGACAGCGGCTGGTTCAGCGCGAAGTCCTGCTGCAGGTCGACGGTGAGACGCACGATGCGGCCCGTCGGGTCCGGCTGGTCCAGCCTCTCGACGATGCCGCCGTCGAGCAGCGAGCGGTAGATCGCGATGGCGCGGCGGATGTGCCGCAGCTGCGCCCTGCGCGGCTCGTGATTGTCCTCCAGCAGCGTGCGCATCGCCTCGAAGGCGTTCCCGGGGCGGGCGATGACCGACAGCAGCATCGTGTGGGTGACGCGGAAGCGGGAGGTCAGCGGCTCCGGATCGGAGGCGATGAGCTTTTCGAACGTGCTCTCCGTCCAGCCGACGAATCCCTCCGGCGCCTTCTTGCGGACCACCTTGCGGCGCTTCTTCGGGTCGTCGCCTGCCTTCGCGAGTGCCTTCTCGTTCTCCACCACGTGCTCCGGCGCCTGGGCCACGACGAAGCCGGCCGTGTCGAAGCCGGCCCGCCCGGCGCGGCCCGCGATCTGGTGGAACTCACGCGCGCGCAGCGTGCGGACACGGGTGCCGTCGTACTTGGTCAGGGCGGTGAACAACACGGTGCGGATGGGGACGTTGACACCCACGCCGAGCGTGTCGGTGCCGCAGATGACCTTCAACAGGCCCGCCTGGGCGAGCTTCTCGACCAGGCGGCGGTACTTGGGCAGCATGCCGGCGTGGTGGACGCCGATGCCGTGCCGTACGTAACGGGAGAGGTTCTGGCCGAACTTGGTGGTGAAGCGGAAGTTCCCGATCAGCTCAGCGATCTTGTCCTTCTCCTCGCGCGTACACATGTTGATGCTCATCAGCGCCTGCGCGCGCTCGACCGCCTGCGCCTGCGTGAAGTGCACGATGTAGACCGGTGCCTGCCGGGTCTCCAGCAGCTCGGTCAAAGTCTCCGTGAGCGGGCTGAGCCGGTACTCGTAGGAGAGGGGCACCGGGCGCGTCGCGGAGCGCACCACCGAGGTCGGCCGGCCGGTGCGGCGCGTGAGGTCCTTCTCGAACATGGCGACGTCGCCGAGCGTCGCCGACATCAGGACGAACTGGGCCTGCGGCAGTTCGAGCAGCGGGATCTGCCAGGCCCAGCCGCGGTCGGCCTCCGCGTAGAAGTGGAACTCGTCCATGACGACCTGACCGATGTCGGCCCGCGCGCCGTCCCGCAGCGCGATCGACGCCAGGACCTCGGCGGTGCAGCAGATGACGGGCGCGTCCGCGTTCACGGAGGCGTCTCCGGTCAGCATGCCGACGTTCTCCGTACCGAACAGCTTGCACAGCTCGAAGAACTTCTCGGAGACCAGCGCCTTGATGGGCGCCGTGTAGAAGGTGACCTCGTCACGGGCGAGCGCCGCGAAGTGCGCACCGGCCGCGATCATGCTCTTACCGGACCCGGTGGGTGTCGAGACGATCACGTTCGCCCCCGACACCGCCTCGATCAGCGCCTCCTCCTGGTGCGGATAGAGGGTCAGGCCGCGCTCCACGACCCACGACTCGAAGGCGTCATAGAGGGCGTCCGGGTCGGCGGTCTTCGGGAGCTGATCGATAAGGGTCACGTCACCATCTTGCCTGGCTTCCGTCCCGATCCGGGAATCGGATGCCCGTACGAAGATCACGAACGTTACCCTGAGTCGCCGACGGGGCGTCAGGACGCGCCCCACCCGACGGGGGCGACTGGGCGTCGGCACCAGAGGAACGGGGCGGAACACCACCATGATGGGACCGGCACACTCGCTGTCCGGAGCGGCGGCCTGGCTGGGAGTGGGCGCGGCCGCGGCCGCCACCGGTCACCCGATGCCCTGGCCGGTGCTCCTCGTCGGAGCGCTGATCTGCGCGGGAGCCGCGCTCGCCCCCGACCTGGACCACAAGTCGGCGACCATCTCACGCGCCTTCGGACCGATCTCCAAAGCGATCTGCGGCATCGTCGACAAACTCTCGTACGCCGTCTACAAAGCCACCCGCAAACAGGGCGACCCGCGCCGCTCCGGCGGCCACCGCACCCTCACCCATACGTGGCTGTGGGCGGTCCTGATAGGTGCGGGCGCGTCGGTGGCGGCGATCACCGGCGGCCGCTGGACGGTCCTCGGCATCCTGTTCGTGCACATGGTGCTCGCCATCGAAGGGCTGCTCTGGCGGGCCGCACGGGGCTCCAGCAGCGACGTCCTGGTCTGGCTGCTCGCGGCGACCAGCGCCTGGATCCTCGCCGGAGTCCTGGACAAGCCGGGCAACGGAGCGGACTGGCTCTTCACCGACCCCGGCCAGGAGTACCTCTGGCTGGGGCTGCCCATCGTGCTCGGCGCGCTGGTGCACGACATCGGGGATGCGCTGACCGTCTCGGGTTGCCCGATCCTGTGGCCCATTCCGGTCGGCCGCAAGCGCTGGTACCCGATCGGACCGCCCAAGGGGATGCGGTTCCGGGCCGGCAGCTGGATCGAGCTGAAGGTGCTCATGCCGGTCTTCATGCTGCTCGGCGGCGTGGGGTGCGCGGCCGCGCTCAACTTCATCTGAGCCCGGCCGCGCCCCGCCCGCACCCAGGGCTACCCGTGCCAGGAGCGCCACAGGGCCGCGTACGCCCCGTCCGCCGCGACCAGCTCCTCATGGCTGCCCAGCTCCCGGATCCGGCCGTTCTCGACCACGGCGATGACGTCCGCGTCGTGGGCGGTGTGCAGCCGGTGCGCGATGGCGACGACGGTGCGGCCGTCGAGGACCCGGGCCAGCGAACGTTCCAGGTTGCGGGCCGCGCGCGGGTCGAGCAGCGACGTCGCCTCGTCCAGGACCAGCGTGTGCGGATCGGCCAGGACCAGGCGGGCCAGCGCGATCTGCTGCGCCTGCGCCGGAGTGAGCCCCACGCCGCCCGAGCCGACCTCCGTGTCGAGGCCGTCGGACAGACCGCGCGCCCAGCCGTCGGCGTCGACCGCGCCGAGGGCCGCCCACAGCTCGCTGTCCTCGGCCTCCGTCCTGGCCAGCCGCAGATTGTCGCGCAGCGAACCCACGAAGACGTGGTGCTCCTGGTTGACCAGGGCGACATGGGCCCGGACCCGCTCGGCCCGCATCCGGGAGAGCTGCGCGCCGCCGAGCGTGACCTGCCCGCGACGGGGTGCGTAGATCCCGGCGAGCAGCCTGCCCAGCGTCGACTTGCCCGCGCCGGACGGCCCGACCAGGGCCAGGCGGGTGCCGGGAGCGACATCGAGGGTCACCTCGCGCAGCACGTCGACGCCCTCGCGGTAGCCGAAGTGCACCCGGTCGGCCTGGACGTCACGGCCGTCGGGCCGCACGGCGGCGTCGCCGGCGTCCGGCCCGATGTCGCGGACGCCCACCAGCCGGGCCAGGGAGACCTGGGCGACCTGGAGCTCGTCGTACCAGCGCAGGATCAGTCCGATCGGTTCCACGAGCATCTGCGCGATGAGCGCGCCCGTGGTCAGCTGGCCCACTCCGATCCAGCCCCGCAGGACGAAGACCCCGCCGATCAGCAGGACGGAGAGCAGGACCAGGGTGTGCACGGCGTTGATCACCGGGAAGAGGACCGAGCGCAGGTACAGGGTGTAGCGCTCCCAGGCCGTCCACTCCTTGACGCGGCGCTCGGACAGCTCCACGCGCCGGTCGCCGAGCCGGTGCGCCTCGATGGTGCGCCCGGCGTCCACGGTCTCCGCGAGCGCCGCGGCCACGGCCGCGTACCCGGCGGCCTCCGAGCGGTAGGCCGCGGGGGCCCGCCGGAAGTACCAGCGGCAGCCGAGCACCAGCACCGGGACCGCGACGAGGATCGCCGGGGCCAGGGGCGGCGCGGTGACGGCGAGGCCGCCGATGAGCAGAGCCGCCCACACCACGCCGATCGACAACTGGGGCACGGCCTCGCGCATCGCGTTCGCCAGGCGGTCGACGTCGGTGGTGATCCGGGACAGCAGGTCTCCGGTGCCGGCCCGTTCCAGGACGCCCGGCGGCAGGCCCACGGACCGCACCAGGAAGTCCTCCCGCAGGTCGGCCAGCATGCGTTCGCCGAGCATCGCCCCGCGCAGCCGCACCTGCCGGACGAAGAGCGCCTGGATCACCAGAGCCAGCGCGAAGAGCCCGACGGTGCGCTCCAGGTGCAGGTCGCGCAGCGAACCGGCGCCGTCGCTGCCGTCCGCGACGCCCTGGATGACGTCGCCCAGCAAGTACGGGCCGGCCATCGAGGCGACCACGGCGACCGTGTTCACGCCGATGAGCAGCAGGAAGGCGCGCCGGTGCCGCCGGTACAGCTCCACCACATAGGCGCGGACCGTGGCCGGGGCACCCACCGGCAAGGTGTTCGCCGTGGTGGGAGCCGCCGGATCGTAGGCCGGAGGCGCTACGCCGATCATGCTGTCTCCTCGATGTCGATCGCGATCTGGATGTCGGACGCGCGGCCGGAGCCGGACGCGGGAAGCGGCCCGGAACCGGCGGGGACGGCGGCCGTTTCCTCGTCGGTCTCGCGCGTGACCACAGCGCGGTACCGGGGCTCCGTGCGCACCAGTTCGCGGTGGACCCCCACCGCGGCCACCTCGCCCTCGTGCACGAACACGACGCGGTCGGCGCGGTCGAGCAGCAGCGGCGACGAGCTGAGGACCACCGTCGTACGGCCTCGCCGCAGGGTGCGTACGCCCTGGGCGATGCGGGCCTCGGTGTGCGAGTCGACGGCGGACGTCGGCTCGTCGAGGACCAGCACCTCCGGGTCGGTGACCAGGGAGCGGGCCAGGGCCAGCCGCTGGCGCTGGCCGCCGGAGAGGGACCGGCCGCGTTCGGTGATCCGGGCGTGCAGGGGGTCCTCGTCCAGGGACGCCTGGGCGAGGGCGTCCAGGACGTCCGAGCACTGCGCCGCCGCCAGCGCCTGGTCCGGCCGGACGGATCCGGCGGACGGCACGTCGAGGAGTTCGCTCAGCGTGCCGGAGAGCAGTACCGGGTCCTTGTCCTGGACGAGCACCGCCGTGCGCGCCACGTCGAGCGGCAGTTCGTCGAGCGGCACCCCGCCCAGCAGTGCGGACGGCGTCGTGCTCCCGCCGTCCCGGTCGGCGCCGTCGACGGTCGCGTGGCCACCGAGCCGGTCGGCGAGGCGGCCCGCGAGATCGGGGTCGCCGCAGACCACGGCGGTCAGCCGGCCGGCCGGCGCGAGCAGACCCGTCTGCGGGTCGTACAGGTCCCCGGACGGGGCGGACCCCTCGCGCACTCCGCCGGACGGCTCGATGACACGCTCCAGAGCCAGCACCCGCGCCGCACGCTGCGCCGAGGGACGGGAGAAGGAGTACACCATGGCGATCTCCTCGAAGTGCCGCAGCGGGTAGTTCAGCATCATCACGGCGCTGTACACCGTCACGAGTTCACCGACGGTGATGCGGCCCTCGCGCGCGAGATGGACGCCGTACCAGACGACCACGATCAGCAGCAGACCCGGGAGGAGCACCTGGACCGAGGAGATCAGCGACCACATGCGGGCGCTGCGCACGGCGGCCTGCCGAACCTCCTGCGAGGCGCGGCGGTAACGATCGAGGAAGAGTTCCTCGCCGCCGATGCCGCGCAGGACACGCAGTCCGGCGACGGTGTCCGAGGCGAGTTCGGTGGCCCGGCCGGCCTTCTCGCGCTGGTGGTCCGCGCGCCGGGTGGCACGCGGCAGCAGCGGCAGCACCGCGAGGGCGAGCACCGGCATGCCGAGCGCGACGACGACCCCGAGGGCGGGCTGGTAGACCACCAGGCCGACGCTGACCAGGACGACGGTGAGGGCGGCCGCGGCGAAGCGGGAGAGCGCCTCGACGAACCACCCGATCTTCTCCACGTCACCGGTGGACACGGCGACGACCTCGCCCGCGGCGACCCGCCGGGTCAGTGCGGCGCCCAGCGCCGCGGCCCGGCGCGCCAGCAACTGCTGGACGCGGGCGGCGGCGGTGATCCAGTTCGTCACCGCCGTGCGGTGCAGCATCGTGTCACCGAGGGCGATGGCGGTGCCGAGCAGCACGATGAGCCCGCCCGCCGCGGCGAGACGGGCACCGGAACCGTCGACGACGGCCTGCACGGCGTACCCGACGCCGTACGGGAGGCCGGCGACGGACGTGAAGTGGAGCAGACCCCAGGCAAGGGACCTGAGCTGGCCGCCGAGCTGGTTGCGGCCGAGCCAGAGCAGGAACCGGGGGCCGGAGCGCGCGTCGGGCACGCCCGGATCGGGGTACGGAAGGTCGGAGATCTGCATGACGTCCCAGAGCTCGATGGGGGATGCGGAGAACGGTGCACCGGAGCAGGAGAGAAGAGGTGACGGAAGAGACGGAGGAGGACAGGAAGCGGGAGCCGGGGCCGGCCGGACCGCCGGAATCGGCGGGGATGGAACAAACCGTGAAAGGTTCGCGTCTCACAGTGACCGGAGGCAAACGGTTTTCCGGTGCCGAGCAAAGTTTCGGCCCCGATCGACGGCGGCCCCGGCCCGCCATCTGAGACCACGGAGCCTGGTGCGACCATGGAGCGCATGCGTAATGCGGGAGCGGTTCGAGCGGGTGTCGCGGTGGCGGCGTGTGGGGTTCTACTGACGACGCTGGCGGCGTGCGGGTCCGACGGCGGCGGCAAGAGTGCGACGGGCGGACAGAACTCCGCGGGCGACGCGCGCGGCGACGAGGCACGCGCCGCCGACCTCAAGCGCATCCCCGAGGTCGGCGACCGCTACCAGAAGCAGATCCCGGCGAACGCGCGGCAGGTCGTCGCCGTGTACGGCGCCGGCAAGGACTCCGCGGACTCGACGATCGCCCTGTACACCAAGGCCGGTGACACCTGGAAGAAGGAGCGGTCCTGGTCCGGGCACAACGGCAAGAAGGGCTGGACGACCCAGCACAAGGAGAACGACAAGCGCAGCCCGGTGGGGGTGTTCACCCTCAGCGACGCGGGCGGCGTCCTCGCCGACCCGGGCGCGAAGCTGCCCTACACCCAGACGGCGTCGATCCAGGCCCCGCACTACTGGGCCAAGTCACACTGGCACGACTTCGACTACGTCGTCGCCATCGACTACAACCGCGTCAAGGGCACCCCGCCCAACGACCCGACCCGCCCGCAGGGCCAGACCAAGGGCGGCAGTATCTGGCTGCACATGGACCACGGCAGCGGGACGTCGGCCTGCGTGAGCCAGTCGAAGGCGAACATGGAGTACCTGCTCAAGACCCTCGACCCGCAGCAGCACCCGGTCGTCGTCATGGGGGACAAGGCCGAGCTCAAGGCGTGACGCGGGGCCTTGACGGCCGAGGTGACCGGCCGACGGGCAAGGCCGGGGCCGGGGCCGGGGACGGCCCGCAGAGCCGCGGTGCAGGAGCGGTGCCCGGGTTCAGGAGCGGTGCGCCGGACGTGTCGCCCGTTCCAGCTCCACCAGGGCCGAGTGGTACGAGCGGCCGGTCGCGTGGTCCATACCCACTTCGCACATCCGGTTCGCCGACAGATGGGCGTCGTAGGCGCGGGAGGTCACCTCGGCGGCCTCCTTACGGGTCGCGGTCTCGGTCAACTCCTTGTGGAGCATGCCGCGGTCGCCCGCGAAGGCACAGCAGCCCGCGTCGTCCGGGATCACCACCTCGTCCGCGCAGGCCTCGGCGACCGCCTTCAGCTGGGCCACGTCACCGAGGTGCTCCATGGAACACGTGGGGTGCAGCACGGCCGAGCCGATCGTGCGCTCGATCGTGAGACGCGGCAGCAACTCCTCGGCCGCCCATACGAGCGAGTCGACGATGTCGAGTTCCGCGTGCAACTGCCGGTTGTCTTCCGTGAGATACGGGACCACTTCGTGCGCGATGCCGAGCGTGCAGGACGACGCGTCGACGACGAGCGGAAGTCGGCCGCCCGCGGTCCAGCCCCAGGCCGCTTCGACGATGCGGTTCGCCATGACGGTGTTGCCCTCGTCGTAGCCCTTGGAGTGCCAGATCGTGGCGCAGCACGTGCCCGCGACGTCCGACGGGATCCACACCGGCCGGCCCGCACGCGCGGAGACCGCGACGACGGCCTGGGGGAGTGACACCTCGCCCGGCGTGCCGAAGATGCGGTTCACACAGGCCGGGTAGTACACGGCGGCGGCACCGGCGCGCGCGGTGCGGGGCAGCTTCCGCGCGGCGGCGGCCGGGATCTCGGGGAGCCACTCGGGAACCAGGTCCGGGCGGACCGCGCGGCGGGCGGTCTTCGTCACCGCCGTGAGCAGCCGGTCGCCGATCTTGTCGGCGGCCGCCACGGCGAGCCGCGCGGACGCCTCCACGGCCTTGAAGTTCTTGGCGGTCAGCGCGGCGATCCTCTCCTCGCGCGGCGAGTGACGCGCGTGCCGGAACCCCTTCATGAAGGCACCGGTGTCGATCCCGACCGGGCAGGCCAGTTTGCAGGTGGAGTCCCCGGCGCAGGTGTCCACCGCGTCGTACCCGTAGGCGTCGATCAAGGCGTCCTCGACCGGCGAGCCCGGCGACTGACGCATCATCTCGCGGCGCAGGACGATCCGTTGACGTGGTGTGGTCGTCACGTCCTCGCTCGGGCAGGTGTCCTCGCAGAACCCGCATTCGATGCACGGGTCGGCGATCAGCTCCACCTTGGGGATCGTCTTGAGGCCGCGCAGATGGGCCTTGGGGTCACGATCGAGGACGATACGGGGCGCGAGGACGCCGTCCGGGTCGATGATCTGCTTGGTACGCCACATCAACTCCGTGGCCCGGGGCCCCCATTCGAGCTCCAGGAAGGGCGCGATGTTGCGGCCCGTGGCGTGCTCGGCCTTCAGGGAGCCGTCGAACCGCTCCACTGTCAGACGGCAGAACTCGTCCATGAACGCCGCGTACCGGTCCACGTCGGCCGGCAGCGCCGCGTCGAAGGCGAGCAGGAAGTGCAGATTGCCGTGCGCGGCATGGCCGGCCACCGCGGCGTCGAAACCGTGCCGCGTCTGCAACTCCAGCAGGGCCTCACAGGCCTCCGCGAGCCGCGACGGCGGCACCGCGAAGTCCTCGGTGATGAGCGTCGTGCCCGAGGGACGCGCGCCGCCGACCGCGGTCACGAACGCCTTGCGGGCCTTCCAGTACCCCCCGATCGTCTTCGGGTCGCGCGTGAAGACGTTCGTCACCGAGGCGACGGGCGTGACGAGTTCGAGCCCTTCGAGGGCCTTGGCGGCCGCCGCCTCACAGGCGGTTTGGCGCTCCTCGTCGGGCGCCCGGAACTCCACCAGGAGCGCGGTGGTCTCCCTGGGCAGCTCGGCCCAGTCCTGCGGTACGCCCTGCACGCTGACCGACGCCCGCAGCGTGTTGCCGTCCATCAGCTCCACGGCCAGCGCCCCCGCCTCGTTGAAGGCGGGCACCGCGGCGGCCGCCGCGGGCAGCGAGGGGAAGAAGAGCAGCGCCGTCGAGACGCGCCGGTCCAGCGGGAGCGTGTCGAAGACGACCTCGGAGATGAACCCGAAGGTGCCCTCCGAGCCGACCATCAGGCCCCGCAGGATCTCGACCGGTGTTCCGCCGTCGAGGAAGGCGTCGAGGCGGTACCCGTTCGTGTTCTTGATCTCGTACTTGGCGCGGATCCGACGCGTCAGCTCCGCGTCCGCCTCGATCTCCCGCTTGATGGCCAGCAGGCCGTCGCACAACTCCGGTTCGGCTTGCGCGAGCTCCGCGTCGGCCGCCGGATCGGCGGTGTCCACGACCGTCCCGGACGGCAGGACGAAGGTGAGCGAGGCGAGCGTCCGGTACGAGTTCCGGGTGGTGCCGGCCGTCATGCCCGAGGCGTTGTTCGCGACGACGCCGCCGAGGGTGCAGGCGATGGCGCTCGCGGGGTCCGGGCCGAGCACGCGGCCGTGCCGGGCCAGCGTGGCGTTGGCCCGTACGACGGTGGTGCCGGGGCCGATGCGTGCCCGGGAGCCGTCACCGATGACCTCGACGCCCGACCAGAACTTACGGACGTCGACCAGGATGTCCTCGCCCTGCGCCTGTCCGTTCAGCGAGGTGCCCGCGGCGCGGAAGACGACCTCGCGGCCCTTGCCGTGCGCGTACGACAGGACGGCCGACACGTCGTCGATGTCCTCGGCGACGACCACGACCTGGGGCACGAACCGGTAGGGGCTCGCGTCCGAGGCGTAGCGCACCAGGTCCGAGATCTTGGTGAGGACCTTCTCCGCGCCGAGCAGTCGCGCCAGCTCCGAGCGCAGCGGCTCGGGGGTGCCGCCCGCCTGGCCGTCCGCGACCCGGTCGGGCGCGGGGCCCGACGGACGGGCCCCAGGACGCAGGGCTTCCGGCTTCGGCTCCAGCAGCGGCATCGGCTCTCGCCTCTCGTTGTTCTGGCGTACGGGTGTTCTGGTGTACGGGTGCTCTGGCGGGTGTTGTTCTCTCGGCCGGTCAGGACAGGTCAGGTCAGGTCGGACCAGGTCGGGCCGCGTGTGCGGACGGTCCGCTCAGTTCTCGTGTTCGCGCGGGCATTCGGCTCTCAGGTCGAGCGGGGCGTCGAACAGCGCGTTCAGCAAGACCGTCAGCTGGGCGCGCTGCTGTGTGTCCAATGGGGCCAGGATCTCCTCCGCGGCCGCCCGGCGCGCGCTGCGCAGCTCCCACAGGGCGGCCCGCCCTTTGCCGGTCAGCTCGATCCGGATGACCCGGCGGTTGGCGGGATCGGGCACGCGGCGCACCAGATCAGCGGCCTCCAGTCCGTCCACGACGCTGGTCACGGCGCGCGGGACGACCTCCAGGCGCGCCGCCAGATCGGCCATGCGCGGCGGTGTCTCGTAATGCACCAGGGTGCGCAGCAGCCGGGACTGGGCGGGCGTGATCCCGACCGGCTCCAGCTGGCGCTTCTGGATCCGCTGCAGGCGGCGGGTGAGCCGCAGTAGCTGCTCGGCGAGGAAACCGTCGGCGTCCGGGGTACTCATGGCGGGAACATTACCAGGACTTTGTGCATTGTGAGTATAGGTAACAATGAGCTATGCTCCTCGAAGTCGATCTCGGCGGCTGACCGCCGAGTTCTCCCTGTGCCTAGGAGGCCCATGCCCCGCGACGACATCAGCTGGACGCCGCCGCCCGATGCCCGGTCATCGGACCAGCCGCGGCAGATCCGCCGCATCCTGACCCTCTTCCGCCCCTACCGCGCCCGGCTCGCCCTCGTCGGCCTGCTGGTGGCCGCGGCCTCGCTCGTCACGGTCGCGTCGCCGTTCCTGCTGAAGGAGATCCTCGACACCGCCATCCCGCAGGGTCGCACCGGGCTGCTCAGCCTGCTCGCCCTCGGCATGATCGCCAGCGCCGTCGTCACCAGTGTCTTCGGTGTCCTGCAGACCCTGATCTCGACCACGGTCGGCCAGCGCGTCATGCACGACCTGCGTACAGCTGTCTACGGACGCCTGCAGAGCATGTCGCTCGCCTTCTTCACCAAGACCCGCACCGGCGAGGTCCAGTCCCGCATCGCCAACGACATCGGCGGCATGCAGGCGACCGTGACCTCCACGGCGACCTCCCTCGTCTCGAACCTGACGAGCGTCATCGCCACGATCGTCGCCATGGCCGCCCTCGACTGGCGCCTCACGATCGTCTCCCTCCTTCTGCTGCCGGTCTTCGTGTGGATAGCCCGGCGGGTCGGCCGCGAGCGCAAGAAGATCGCCACGCAGCGGCAGAAGCAGATGGCCGCGATGGCCGCGACCGTCACCGAGTCCCTCTCGGTCAGCGGCATCCTGCTCGGCCGGACCATGGGCCGCGCCGACTCCCTCACGAAGTCCTTCGCCGACGAGTCGGACGAGCTGGTCGACCTGGAGGTCCGGTCGAACATGGCGGGGCGCTGGCGCATGGCCGTCATCGGCATCGTCATGGCGGCCATGCCCGCGGTCATCTACTGGGCGGCGGGCATCGCCTTCCAGCTCGGCGGTCCCAGCGTCTCCATCGGCACGCTCGTCGCGTTCGTCTCGCTCCAGCAGGGCCTGTTCCGGCCGACCGTGAGCCTGTTGCAGACGGGCGTCCAGATCCAGACCTCGCTCGCCCTGTTCCAGCGCATCTTCGAGTACCTGGACCTGCCCGTCGACATCACCGAGCGCGCGGACCCGGTCCACCTGGACGCGGTCAAGGGCGAGATCCGCTTCGAGGACGTCGCGTTCCGCTACGACACCGACGACCGGCAGGGTCCGATCCTGGACGGCATCGACGTCACCGTCCCGGCCGGCGGCAGCCTCGCCGTCGTGGGACCCACCGGCTCCGGCAAGTCCACGCTGAGCCACCTCGTCCCGCGCCTGTACGACGTCACCGGCGGCCGGGTCACCATCGACGGCTTCGACGTACGCGACCTGGACTTCGACACCCTCGCGCGCGCGGTCGGCGTCGTCTCGCAGGAGACGTACCTCTTCCATGCCTCCGTCGCCGACAACCTCCGGTTCGCCAAGCCGGACGCGACGGACGAGGAGCTGCACGCGGCAGCCGCCGCCGCCCAGATCCACGACCACATAGCCGCCCTGCCCGACGGCTACGACACCGTGGTCGGTGAGCGCGGCCACCGCTTCTCCGGGGGTGAGAAGCAGCGCCTGGCCATCGCCCGCACCATCCTGCGCGACCCGCCGATCCTCATCCTCGACGAGGCGACCAGCGCCCTGGACACCCGTACCGAGCACGCGGTGCAGGAAGCCATCGACGCCCTGTCGGCCGACCGCACCACCTTGACCATCGCGCACCGCCTCTCCACGATCCGCGGCGCCGATCAGATCGTGGTCCTGGACGACGGCCGGATAGCCGAGCGCGGCACGCACGAGGAGTTGCTCGAGAGGGCGGGACACTATGCCGCCCTGGTCCGACGCGATGCGCAGCTGGAGACGGTGGGGTGAGGAGCGCGACACCAGGGGGGACCCGGGCAGAGGGGCCCGGTGGAGACCCGGGATGCGACTCATGCGACCTTCGGGGTCGGCCTCGGAGATGGGAGCGGTCTGTCATGTTCTGCGGGTTATCGTGCTCATATGCCTGACGAGACTTCGCACGAGGCTCCGCGACGGAACGCCCCCCGGCTCACCCGTAAGGGGCGCATCGCCCTGATCGTGGCCGGGGTCCTCGCCGCGGCCACCGCCGCCGTGGTGCTGCCGCTGACGCTGCCCGGCGACCACGGAGGTCGACCGGACACGGTGACCATCCCGGAGGGCCGGCGCTCGGGCCAGGTCTACGCCGCCATCGACAAGGCGCTCGAACTCCCGGCCGGCACCACCGAGAAGGCCGTGCCCAAGGCGGACCTCAAGTTGCCCGGCGACGCGCACGGCAACCCGGAGGGGTACCTCTTCCCGGCGACCTATCCCGTGGACGACAAGTCGACTCCGCAGTCCCTGTTGTCGTACATGGTCAACACGGCGACGCAGAAGTTCGGCGGCGGCCGACCCGCCGCGGGCGCCGACCGGGCCGCCGTGAACAGCTATCAGACGGTCACCATCGCCAGCATCGTCCAGGCGGAGGCCGACAACGGCGAGGACATGGGCAAGGTCGCCCGCGTCATCTACAACCGGATCGAACAGGGCATGCCGTTGCAGATGGACTCCACGATCAACTACGCCCTCGACCGTTCCACGCTGGACACCAGCTCCCAGGACACCAAGCTCGACAACCCGTACAACACGTATGCGCGCAAGGGGCTGCCGCCGTCGCCGATCGGGAACCCGGGGGACGCCGCGATGCGCGCGGCGGTCGAGCCGGCCCGCGGGGACTGGTTGTACTTCGTCACGGTCAAGCCGGGCGACACCCGCTTCACCGCCGACTACGCGGAACACCGGAGGAACGTCGCGGAGTTCAACAAGATCCAGGAGGAGGGGAAGCAGGGCGGTTGACCGAGGGGGTACGTACATGGGTACGTACACACGGGCGGCCGCGGTCGCGTCGTCGTGGGAGTCCGGGCGGCGCGGGCAGGTGTGGCGGCGGCTGGAGCCGGGGCGGCGCGGGCGTCTGCGTACCGCCCGATCCGGGTTGGCGCGGGCAGGTGCGTTGCCCCCTCCGATCCGGGTCGGCACAGGAAGATGGGCGCCGCCCGAGCCGGTGGTCGGCCGAGTTGCCGAGTTCACGCCGCCGCCGGCACTCCGTCCGCCAGCAGGTGCTGAATGTCCCGGACGGCCGCCCGCCCCGCCCGGTTCGCACCGATCGTGCTCGCCGACGGTCCGTAGCCGACGAGGTGCACCCGGGGGTCGCGGGCCGCGCGGGTCCCCTCCAACCGGATGCCGCCGCCGGGTTCGCGCAGCTTCAGCGGGGCGAGATGGTCGATCGCCGCGCGGAAGCCGGTGGCCCACAGGATCACGTCGGCCTCGATCTCGCGCCCGTCGTCCCAGGCCACTCCCGTGGGCGTGATCCGGTCGAACATCGGCAGGCGGTCGAGGACACCGTCGGCCCGGGCCGCGCGGATCGCGTCGTTCACCGGGAGTCCCGTCACCGAGACGACGCTCAAGGGGGCGAGCCCCTGCCGCACCCGCTCCTCGACCATGGCCACCGCGGCCCGCCCCCGGTCCTCGTCGAACGGGCCTTCGCGGAAGACCGGCGGGCGGCGCGTCACCCAGGTCGTCGTCGCGGCGTAGGGAGCGATCTCCATGAGGTGCTGGGTGCCCGAGGCGCCGCCGCCCACCACCACGACCCGCTGCCCCGCGAACTCCTCGGGACCTGGGTACTGTGCGGTGTGCACCTGCCGGCCCCGGAACGTCTCCTGGCCCCGATAGCGCGGCCAGAACGGCCGGTCCCAGGTGCCCGTCGCATTGATCAGGGCGCGTGTCGCCCATGTCCCGTCCGAGCTCTCGACGAGCAGCCGCCCGGCCTCGCCCTCGCGGACCCGTCTCACCTCGACCGGGCGCCGGACCCGTAGGTCGTACCGCTTCTCGTACGAGTCGAAGTAGGCGCCGATCACTTCGGACGAGGGACGCGCCGGGTCGGCGCCGGTCAGTTCCATGCCCGGCAGCGCGTGCATGCCGTGCACCTTGCCGTACGTGAGCGAGGGCCAGCGGAACTGCCAGGCGCCGCCGGGCCGGGGCGCGTGGTCGAGGACGACGAAGTCGCGTTCGGGCTGGAGTCCGACCCGGCGCAGATGGTGGGCGGCGGACAGGCCCGCCTGCCCGGCGCCGATCACGACGACATCGACGAGGCGCGGGCCGATCATGTCGCCGTCTTTCGCTGCGTCATCGCCCGCGGCCTGGCTGGGCTGCGCGGGTTCGACGCCGTTGGTGGCCGCGCCGCGCCTGGGTTCTCCGACTGCCCCGACCTCATTCACGTTTCTACCAACTCGACTGCGGCCCGAGATCTTCCCGCCCGCGTGGCGCCGGGTCTGCGGATGCCCGGCGGGGGGGTGCCGGGGGGCCTGGCTCTCCGGGGTTTGGGGGGCTGGGCCGGTCTCTGCCTGGGCGGGCCGGCCTGTCCCGGACCGGGGCACTGCGCTTGCCGCTGCCTGCTCGGCGGGGCGTCGTGTGTGGGCCACCTGGTTCGGGCGCTGGGCCGGTCTTTGAGCGTCCAGCGTCAGGTCTGCTGCCGCCTGGCTGGGCGACGTGCGCGCTTCAGAGTGGCCGGGCGTCGGGCAAGCTGTCGTCTGACAGGGCGCTGGGTCTGCCGGTGTGGGAGCGTCATGCCTGCTGCCACTTGGCCTGCGTCGGGCTTGTCTCCGCCTGACCCGGCGCCGTGCACGCCTCAGGGTGGCGGGCGCAGGGCTTGCCTCCGCCTGGTCGGAGTTGCGCTCACCCTCGTCCGGCTGGCTTCGTGCCCGTCCCCGCTTGGCCAACGTCCTGTTCGCCGCCGCCCGGCCGGGCGCCGTGCACGCCTCCGCGTGGCCGGTCGCCGGGCATGCTGCCGCAGGGCCGGGGTGCTGGGTCTGCCGCTGTCTGGGAGCGTCGAGTCTGCTGCAATCTCACCGGAGGGCGTGCACGCCGAACGTGGTCGGTCGCTGGGCCTGCTTCGGCTGGCCTGCGTCGTGCTCGCCTCCGCCTGGCCAGGCGCCATGCACGCCCCGCGTGGCCGGACACCCGGTTCGCCCCCGCCTGGTTGGCATCATGCAGGTCCCCCGCTCGGCCGGTGTCGTGCTCGCCCCCCCGCCCGGCCGGGGGCCGTGCACGCCAAGCGTGGCCGGACACTGAGCGCGCCCCTGCCCAGCGGGCGTCGTGCGCGTCCCTCCCCGCCCGGCAGGCATCGTGCTTGCCCCCGCCCGGCCGGGCGCCGTGCACGCCTCCGCGTGGCTGGACACTGAGCGCGCCCCTGCCCCGCGGGCTTCGTGCACGCCCCTCGCCCGGCAGGCATCGTGCTCATCCCCGTCGGGCCCGCATCGAGCACGCCCCCGCCCGGCCGGGTGTCGTACCCCCCTTCGAGAGCGCGCCGACCCCGGCCCGGCCGAGACCCCGGCAGCTCGCGGGCCATGCCCGTCCGAGAACTCAGCGACCACCCGCCGCCAGCAGCGGAGCGCCTCGCGTGACCGGGGTGTCCGGCGGCAGCAGGCCGCGTGCGGCGAGGTCGGGGATGACGCCCTCCCCGAACCAGTACGCCTCCTCCAGGTGCGGGTAGCCGGAGAGCACGAAGTGTTCGATGCCGAGGGCGTGGTACTCCTCGATCCGGTCGGCGACCTCCGCGTGGCTGCCCACGAGGGCGGTCCCGGCGCCGCCGCGCACCAGGCCCACGCCGGCCCAGAGGTTCGGGGAGATCTCCAGACCCTCGCGGGACCCGCCGTGCAGCGCGAGCATCCGCTGCTGGCCCACGGACTCGCTGCGGCCGAGCGCGGCCTGCGCGGCGGCGACGGTCTCGGGGGTGAGATCGTCGAGGAGCCGGTTCGCCGTCGACCAGGCGTCGTGCGCGGAGTCGCGCGAGATCGTGTGCAGCCGGATCCCGAACCGCACCGTGCGCCCCTCCTGCTCGGCCAGCGCACGGATCCAGTCGATCTTCTCCTTCACCTGCTCGGGCGGTTCGCCCCAGGTCAGATAGACGTCCGTGTGCCGCGCCGCGACCGGCCCCGCGGCAGCCGACGAACCGCCGAAGAAGATCTGCGGCAGCGGGTCCGGCGGCAGCGCGGTGAACCCACCGTCGATGGCGTAGTGCTCACCCGCGAAGTCGTACGGGGTGCCGCCCCAGACTCCGCGGACGACGGAGAGGAACTCGTCGGTGCGGGCGTAGCGCCGGTCGTGGTCGAGGTGGTCGCCGTAGCGACGCTGCTCGGCCGAGTCGCCGCCGGTGACGACGTTGAGCAACAGGCGCCCCCGAGTGAGGCGTTGGTACGTCGACGCCATCTGGGCGGCGAGGACGGGGGAGATGACGCCGGGCCGGAACGCCACGAGGAATTTGAGCCGCTGGGTGTGCTGGGCGAGCGCGACGGTCGTCAGCCACGCGTCCTCGCACCAGGTGCCGGTGGGCGTGAGGACCGCTTCGAAGCCCAACTGCTCTGCGGCCTTGGCGATTTGGATGAGGTAGTCGAGGTCCGGCGGACGCACCCCGGCCACGGCCCCGCCGGGCGTGCGCTGGAGGGCACCCTGGCTGAAGGCGTGCCGGTCCACGAGGGTGCGGCCGTCGCCGCCGGTCGGCAGGAACCAGTGCAGGTGAACGGTCATAAGGTCAGGACTCCTTGCCGTAGGTGCGGGGGGCGGTGGTGGAAGGGGGCAGCTTCCCGTTGAAACGGGGGTCGACGTAGGAGGCGAGGTCGACCGAGCCGGGGATGAGCTTCAGGCGGGCGAAGACGTCGGCGATCCGCTGTTCCGAGGCGACGGCGTTCTTGTCGAGGGCTACGGTCACCCGGGTGCCGTTGGTGCGCTTCACGGCGTCGAGCGCGACGTCGTAGGGGAGGCCGGTGTCCTTGGCCCAGACCTTGGCCCATTCCTCGGGGTGCTTGAAGACCCAGTCCTGGGCGCGCCGCAGCCGGTCGAGGTAGTCCTTGATGACGGCGGACTTCTTCTGGTCGGCGAGGGCGGTGGGGGAGGCGACCTGGAACGCGAGGCCGTTGGTGAGTCCGTCGCCGTCGGTCAGCACGCGGCCCTTCTTTCCGCGCAGGACCTGGGAGGTGTACGGGTCCCAGACGGCCCAGGCGTCGACCTTGCCGCTGGTGAACGCGGCCAGGGCGTCAGCCGGTTGCAGGTATTTGACCTTGACGTCCGTCAGGCCGAGGCCCACCTTCTTCAGCGACGCGACGAGTTGGTAGTGGGCCGACGAGCCCTGCGCCACCGCGACGGACTTGCCCTTCAGGTCTGCGGGCCTCTTCAGCGGTGAGCCGTCCGGGACGAGAATGGTGTCGCCCTTCGCGGCGCCATGGCTGGCCGCCACGATTCTGATCTTCGAGTGGGCGCCGGCCGCGACGACCGGTGGGGTGTTGCCGACGCCGCCGATGTCCACGGCCTTGGCGTTGATTGCTTCGAGGAGGGGCGGTCCCGAGGTGAACGTGGACCAGCGGATCTTGTAGTGCAGATCGTCGAGTTCACCGGCGGCGCGCAGGATCGCCTCCGAACCGCCCTTCTGGTCACCGACGTTGAGAGTGACCGCCCCCTTCCCGTCCGTCCCGCCGCCGGAACCCACCGACGAGGTCCCGGCGGAGGAGGCGGTGGAGCAGGCGGTCAGCAGCAGGGCGAGCGGCACCAAGAGAGCGGGGAGAGCGAAGGCGGGTGGGGAGAGGGGGCGTTGCATAGTGATTCCGTTCGGGGTGGTTGTTGCGGGCGGACGGGCTCAGACGGTGAGCTGCTTCTCGACGGGGGCGGACGCGTCGGGCCGGTCGGCGGGGGCGGTCTGCGCGGCGGGGCCGGTGGGGTCGGCGGGGGCAGCCGTCTCTCCGCTCGCCCGGACGGACCGCCCCCTACCGTCAGCCGGCGCGTCATGGTCGACGCCCAGCCGGCTCAGCAACTCGGCGCGGAGTGCCGCGAAGCGGGGATCGGTGATGTCGCGCGGGCGCTCCAGGTCGACAGCGGTCTCGTAGGCGATGACCCCGGCGTCCATGACGAGCACGCGGTCCGCCAGCAGCACGGCCTCCTCGACGTCATGGGTGACCAAGAGGACCGCGCAGCCCCGCCGTTGCCACACCTCGGCGACCAGTCGCTGCGCCTTGATCCGGGTCAGCGCGTCGAGGGCGCCGAACGGCTCGTCGAGCAGCAGCAGATCCGGTTCCCGTACCAGCGCACGCGCGAGCGAGGCACGCTGGGCCTCGCCGCCGGACAGCGTCTTCGGCCAGGCTCCGGCCCGGTGCGCGAGCCCCACCTCCTCCAGCACGCTGTCGGCCAGGCCGCGTTCGGGCTTGCCCGCCAGCCCGAGCACGACGTTGCGCCACACCCGCTTCCACGGCATCAGCCGCGGCGCCTGGAACGCGACGGCCCGGCGGCGCGGCACGAGGACCGTGCCCTCGATGTCGCGGTCGAGACCGGCGAGAATGCGCAGGAGCGTGGACTTCCCGCAGCCACTGCGACCCAGCAGCGCCACGAACTCGCCCGGCTCGACGGCCAGTTCGAGATCGTCGATGACGGCGCGCCCGTCGAAGGAGCGGGTGAGCCCCGCCACCCGGACGGCGGAACCGTCGGCCCGGTGGGTCACCGGCCGGTGAACGTCGGTCGCCATTGCAGCAGCAGCCTTTCGAGGGAACGGACGACGAAGTCGGCGAGGAGGCCGAGGAAGGCGTAGACGATCAGGCAGACGACGATGACGTCGGTCCGCAGGAAGTCGCGCGCCTGCACCATCAGGAAGCCGATCCCGGAGTCCGCGTTGATCTGCTCGGCGAAGACCAGCGCGAGCCAGGCGATACCGAGCGAGTAGCGCAGCCCGGTCATCGCGCCGGGCAGCGCCCCCGGCAGGACGACATGGCGTACGAGGCCCCAGCGGCTCAGCCCCAACGACTCGCCTGCCTCCACGAGTTGTGAGTCGACGCCGCGGATACCCGCGTACACGTTCAGGTACAGCGGGAAGGAGACGCCGAGGGTGATGATGGCGATCTTCGGTGTCTCGCCGATCCCGAACCAGATGATGAACAGCGGGATGAGCCCGACGAACGGCACGGTCCGCAGCATCTGCACCCCCGCGTCGACGAGGTCCTCACCGACGCGGAAGAGGCCGGACACGAGGGCTAGGCCGACTCCGGCGACGACGCCGAACAGCAGCCCCAGGGCGACGCGCCGCAGCGAGACACCCATCGCGTTCGGCAATGAACCGTCGGCGACGAGGTCCCGGCCGACCCGGGCGATCGTGCCCGGCGAGGCCAGCACGTCCGGGGTCAACGCCCCGGTGGAGCTGAGAAGTTGCCACGCGAGGAGCAGCAGGAGCGGCCCGGAGGTACGGCGCAGCCAGCGGGGGACGCGGGCGCGGCGGGCGGAGGAGGGGACGAGGGCTTCGAGCTCGGGCGAGCGGGGTGACGTATCCGGCGGGACGGTTATGTCGGATGCTGCGGGCCCGGGCGGGGCATGGCTGATGCTCATGGCACTCCACGGCAGGGGAAGGCGCGCCCGGGCGTCAGCGGGCGCGCGTCAACGGCGCGCCGACGACGGAGAGAAGCCGGGGCGGCGGAGAGGAACGAGAGGAGTTCGAGAGGGCGTCAGTGACCGCGGCGACACGCGGCGGAGGTCACCCGCAGCAGGTCGATGTGACCGCGCGTGGTGAGCAGGACTGAACGCGACATGCGGCAGAACGTAGCCAGCTCGCCGACACCCGGTCAATACCCCGTCTCACCGTTCGGACCAGGAGTATCGACCTTCGGTCGGTGGCGACGGGTGTGCCGCGCCCCGCGGCGGCCGTGCCGTGCCGGGAGCAGTGGGCGGGCCCGGGGGACAATGGGACCATGTCCGACACCTTCACGACCCGAGTCCTGAACGTCACCACCGGCTCCTCCGAGCGGGTCATCGACCTGACCAGAGAGTGCGAGTCCTTCCTGAGCGAAGCGGCCGCGGGCCGCGACGGCCTGCTCAACATCTTCGTGCCGCACGCCACGGCCGGCATCGCCGTCATCGAGACGGGCGCCGGCAGCGACGACGACCTCCTCGCGTCCCTGCACACCCTGCTGCCCGCGGACGACCGCTGGCAGCACCGCCACGGCAGCCCCGGCCACGGCCGCGACCACGTACTCCCGGCGTTCGTGCCCCCGCACGCGACGCTGCCGGTGGTCGGCGGATCGCTGGAGCTGGGGACGTGGCAGTCGGTGTGTCTGGTCGACACGAACGTGGACAACGCCGACCGGCACGTCCGGTTGAGCTTCCTGGGGTGACCTGAAGCAGAGGCAGTTCCGTCAGTACGGGCTTGCCCGGCCGCTTTCCGACGCCGACCTGCGGGCGCTCAGGGCCGCAGCTTCCGGCCGTACGGGGGTCTCAGCCCTGGCCGCTGACCTCGTTCTCTGTCACCGTGGGACGAGGGTGGTCCTCCGGGGCGGGGCTCCTCGTGAGGGGGAGTTATATGGACGACGTTCGCGGCCGGGACGGCGAACTGACGGACCTCGAAGCGTTCGCGCGCTCCCACGATTCCTACCGCTGGCTTGTCGGGCCGCCCGGGTCCGGCAAGACCGCTCTGGCCGAGCGGCTCGTCGCTCACCCGCCCGCGGACATCGACGTCGTCCCCTTCTTCGTGGCGGGCGCCGCCGGCGGACAGACAAGGCGGTTTCGGCGAGAAGTCCACGACCGGCTCGCGGAGTTGCTGGGCGAGCCGGCTCCGCCGCTCTCCCGACCGAGCACGCTCGACGGCCTCTGGGCCCGTGCCTGCGCGCGGGCCGAGGCGAGCGGCCGACACCTGCTGCTGCTCGTGGACGGCCTCGACGGGGACCATGAGTCGCCCCCGATCGCGGCCTTGCTGCCCGCCGATACGGGCTCCCACGGTCACGTTCTGGTCCTCAGCCGCGCCCTGCCCCGGATTCCGGAGACCGTGCCCCGGTCGCACCCGCTGCGGGACGAGCGACGCTGCCCTCGCGTCCGGCTGTCCGCGAGCCCCCTCGCCACCGTGCTGGCGGACCCTGCTGCCCGGGCGGTGCTGGGGGCTCTCGCCGTCGGCGGCCCCCTGACCGCGGACGACCTCGAAGCGGTCCTCGCCGCGGGAGGCGGCGACCTGGGCGGGCACGAGGTGCGGGCCGTGCTGCGGGCGCTCCCTTCCGGCCTCCTGGCGTCGCGTGGCGACCCGGACTCGGCTCAGGAGCGGTTCGACCTCGCCGACGACACACTGCGCCGACAGACCGTCGCCGCGATCGGCCACGCCGAGACCGAGCGGCATCGTGGTGCTCTGCGCGCCTGGGCCGGACAGTTCGCCCGTCGGGCCTGGCCGGACGAGACCCCGGCCTACCTGCTGGACCATTACCCCGCCGTGCTCGTCGCGAGCGCGGATACCGCCGCACTCGCCGCCCTCCCCTCGCCCGAGCGGATCGCGCTGTGGCAGCGCCGGGCCGGTCACCCCGCCCCTGCCTGGCAGGAGATCACCGATGCCCTGAACGTCCTGGCCGCGACGGAGGCGGACAGTCTGGGCGAGGCGTGCGTCCTGGCCATGCGGCGCTATCGGCTGACCGAACGTCCGGGGCATGTGAGCTTCGGCTTCCCGCCGGCTCTCCCGGTGGCCTGGGCCGAGCAGGGGGAGTGGCCCTGGGCCGAGTGCCTGGCCTCGGTGATCTGGCACTCCGTCCGGGCGTACACGGGCATGGCCGAGACGGCCGCACGCCGCGGGGACACCGAGCGCGCCCACCGCTACGTCGCCCGGGCCCGGGCCATCGCCCTCGACGATCCGGCCGGCGGAGTCTGGAACGCCCCTTCACTGGCCGCCCTGGCCCGCACCGCGCATGCGTGCGGTGCGCGGACAACGGCCTCGGAGCTGCTCCGGGAGGCGGAGCACATCGCCTGCGCCGCACCGCCCAGCCCCGGGACGGACCTCATGGCCGTGGCCCTCGCCGCAGTGGCCGAGGCCCACCTGGAGATCGGCGACCGCGCCGACGCCCTGCGGATTCTCGGGACCGCCGAGGGCCTCGCCGACAGCGCCGGCGGGCGGAGCGACGACACGCTCGTCGGCATCGCCGCCCGCTCGGCCCAGGTGCGCGGGGCGCAGAAGTGCGTTCTCGCCTTCCCACGGCCCCAGGGTGCCGGTACGCGGATCCGTGTGTACGCCGCGTTCGCCCGGGGGGTCGCCCACAAGGGGGGGACCGAGGCCGGTGCCGCGCTGTTGCGGGTCGCGGAACAGATGCTGGCCAGGCTGCCCGCTCCCGTACCGGACGCGACGGACGCCGTCGTGCTGCGAGCGGCCCGGGAACGGTTCTCCGCCGTGCTCGACCTCGCCGAGGCCGCGGCGCGCGTGCCCGACCGGGACCTCTGCCTCCGTCTCGTGGAAGAGGCGGCCGGGCAGGGGCGGCACGGAGCCGCGCGCGTGGCGCATCTGTACCAGCTGCTCGACCGCCCCGCTCAGGCCTGGCATCTGCTCGACGGCCTCGTGGATCCGGAGGCGCGGCTGGCCGCGCTGACACGTTGCGCCGAGGCGGCACACGAGGGCGGCGACTCCGCTGCCGCGGCGGAGTATCTGGACCACGCCGTGCGGGCGGCCGCCTCGATCGACCGTCCACGCCACCAGGCGGACAGCCGGGTCGATCTCGCCGTGGCGCTGGCCCGCTGCGGGCGTCCGGGCCGGGCCGAACGGATCCTGCGAGACCTCGACACACCCGGCACGGGCCACTTCTGGGAGACCCTGGCAGTGGCCGAGGCCGTGGCCCACCACGGCCGGTTCGACCAGGCGGGACCGCTGTTCGCGCTGGCCGACCCGGACGGCGACGCCCATGCGGCGCACCGCATCGCGGCCATCCTGGGGCGGGGCGCGGGACGCGCCGGAGACCACGCCCTCGCCCGGGAGTTCGCCGCGCGCTCCGGAGAGAGGAGCTACGTCTTCGCCCTCGAACAGGCCACGATCGGAGCGGCCGAGGCGGGCCATTTCGCCCTGGCCGACCAGTTGCTGACCGTGGCCCGGTCCGTGGCCAGGGCCTCCGTCTCCAGGTCCCGGAGGGGCCTGGAGCAGGATCCCGCCGCCGTGGCGGCGTCGGCGGCCCTGCGCCGAGGGGACCCGGAGTGGGCCGGGAGGTTCGCCGACCGGATCCGGATGCCCGACATGTTCAGCGACCAGTCGGGACCGGCGGTGAAGCGGGCCGTCGGGGGAGATCTCGCCGCCGCCGAGTACGAGGCACTGGCGGTGACGGAGCCGAACCGGGCGCAGGCATTGCTCAGAGTCGCGGAGATCGCGGCCGCTCTGGGGAAGGAGGACCAGGTCGACCGCCTCCTGGATCTGGCGCGGCGGGCCGCCGAGGGATGGACGGGCGCGACGCACGGAGCCCGGGCGCGGCAACGGGCGGCCGTGGCGGAGGTGGCCGCGCGCACAGGGCGTCCGGACCGCGCCGACGCGCTGCTTCGTCTCACGGACGATGCGCTCAAGAACTCGCGGATCCCGGTGCTCGCGGCCCGTGCCGAGACGCTGGCCCGCGACGGTGACCAGGACGCGGCCGCCGCCCTGCTGGAGGAGGCCTTCGGCAGCCTCGGTTCGCGGAGCCTGGCCAACAAGGAGCGCGACGTGCGGGCGCTGGTGCTCGCGGCCGCGGCCGTCGATCCCGCGCTCTGCCGCCGCCACCTCATGCGCCTGCTGGCGACGCGGACGAGAACCCCGGAATGGCTCGCGGCCGTGGTGTTCTCCCGGCCCGACCTCGCTCCGCTGGTGGTCGCCCTGCTCGACGGCGACGTGGTGTCCCACGGTGCCGCCGCGCAGGCGAGGGGAGAGCGAGACGGGGACAACTCGCCGTAGATGCCGATAAGTTGAGGGACTACGGAAGCGGGGTCCGATCCGGATGGCGAGGGAGCGTCGTGTTCGAAGAGGTGGCCGCCTTGGCCATGACAGGGGCGACAACGGTGGTCGCCGCCATGGCCACCGACGGCTGGTCGACGGCGCGGGCACGGATGGCCGGGTTGTTCCACCGTGCCGATGACGTCCAACAGGCCGCCGTCGCAGCACAGTTGGACGGGCACGCCGCGTTGGTCGCGAACTCCGACGACGCGGAGGCGGTCCGTCAGGACCTGGTTCCGGTCTGGCGGCTCCAGCTCGCGGCCCTCCTGCGCCAGCACCCCGACGCGGCGGAGGAGATCCAGCTGCTGGTGCGAGAGATCCAGGAGCAACTGCCGTCGGCGCAACAGGTCTGGCAGCAGCGACAGACGAACATCGCCCGTGACCACGGGAAGGTGTTCGCCGCACTCGGCGGCAATGTGATCGTCCATCACGGGCCGGCGCAGCCGCCGCCCGCACCTTCGGCCGTCGTCGACGACGAGCCCGAGACCACCAGATGACCCAGATACCGTCCGGGGAACCGGCCGGCGTCCAGCAGGTCGTGCACGTCGAGAACGGCTTCGGCTACGGATGCATCGGTGCGGACATCCACGTCTTCGGCGACGGCAGGCCGGTGTACCTGCTGTTCGGCCACCACCGGCGGACGAGGCCGGAGTCGCCGTGGCTGCGGGCCCAGCCCAGCCGGATGCTCGACGCACGCGCGGAGATCGTCGACTTCACCGGCCGCGCCGCCGAGTTGGAGGAACTGGTCGCCTGGCGGGACACCGGGCCGCGGCTCTCGGTGCGGTGGCTGCACGGCCAGGGCGGCCAGGGAAAGACGCGCCTGGCGAACCTGCTGGCCGCCGAATCCCTGGGCGCGGGCTGGAAGGTGGTCGAGGCGACACACGGCACCGACGCCCACCCGCCGGCGGAAGCCGGCCAGGACCTGCGTCCCGACGGGCACACCGGGATCCTGCTGCTCGTCGACTACGCGGACCGCTGGCCCCTGGCGGACCTGAGCTGGCTGCTCCACAACCGCATCCTGCGCCACTCCGTCCCGGCGAGGGTCCTGCTGATCGGACGGTCGGCGACCGGATGGCCGGCTCTGCGGGGAAAGCTCGGCCAGTTCCGGGAGAACATCGACACGTCCGACCAGTTCCTGCCGCCGCTGCCCGACGACGGCAGCGCGCGCCGGCACATGTTCACCACGGCGTGCGAGTGCTTCGCCCGGCACTACCCGCAGATCGACGACGCCCGGTCGATCACGCCTCGGGACGCCCTGGACGATCCGGACTCCGGGGTGACGCTGGTGGTGCACATGGCCGCCCTGGTGGCGGTGGACGCGGCGGCCCACGGCCGCCGTGCCCCCGCCGACACGGTCGGCCGCACGGTCTACCTGCTGGACCGGGAGCACGAGAACTGGCGCCAGTTGTACGAGAACGCCCGGCACGGCCTCGACTTCCGGACCCCCGACAAGGACATGGCGCGCGCGGTGTTCGCCGCCACCTTGGTCGGCCCCGCCGACCGGCGGACCGCGACGAGCGTCATCGAACGGCTGATGCCGCACGCACCCGCCGAGCGGATCCTCCTGGACCACGGCGTCTGCTACCCGCCCGGCCACCCGGCACGCGCCACCTCCCTCGAACCCATGCTGCCCGATCGCCTGGCCGAGGACTTCGTCGCTCTCCTGCTGCCCGGCAGCCCGATCACCGGCTACCCGTCGGACGACTGGGCGGCTTCCGTACCCGCCGCGGTCCTGCGCCGCGGGGACGACGGCGCGGCGCCGGCCTGGACGCCGCGGACCGTCGCCCACCTCGCTGCGGCGGCGGACCGCTGGCCGCACGTCGGGGAGGGGTACCTGTACCCGGCGGTGCAGGCCGATCCCCGGATCGCGCTGGACGCGGGCTCGGCCGCCCTCGGCGCCCTGGCCGCGATCGCGGACGGCGACGTGCTGGACGGCAGCCTGCTCGGGGTCCTCGAAGCGGTCGACACGGTCCTGCCCGCCGGCCGGCACATCGATCTCGACGCGGGCATCGCCGCGGTGGCCGAGCGCCTCACCGACCGCCGCCTGGCGGACACCGCATCCCCCGTCGACCGGGCGATTCTGCACAGCCAACTCTCCGCGCGCTACGACCATGCCGGTCTGGCCGACAAAGCGGTGGCCTCTGCGGAGCGCGCCACCGCCGTGTTCCGTTCCCTGGCAGCGGCCGACCCTCGGGCCCACCGGGCGGGCCTGGCAGGCGCTCTGGTCAACCTCAGCGCCTACCTGCCCGGCGTGGGCAGGGCGGCCGACGAACTGGTGGTGGCGCAAGAGGCCGCGGCGATCGCGAGGGAACTGATGGCGGCCGACCCGGAGAGCGATCCCAGCGGTCTCTCCGGAGCTTTGATCAACCTGGGCTCCGCCCTTCTTCGGCACCGACGGCCACAAGAGGCTCTACAGGTCACGATGGAGGCGGCGGCCATCCTGCTCCGGGGCGACGAAGCCGCGCGGCAGCGCTACGTCGTCCCGGTCGCCACCGCGGCGGACAATCTCGGGATGATCTTCTCCGCCCTGGAGCGGCCGCAGGACGCGCTGGCGGCGGCCGACAGCGCCATCGAGCTTCTCCAACTGGTCGCGGAGCGGAATCTCTCCGCCTACCTGCCGGATCTTGCCCGGGCGCAACGCCACCGGGCGATGTGGTTGCGGGAACTCGGCCTGCCGCAGGAGGCGGCCCTGGCCGTGGCGGAGGTCGTCACCACCGCAAGACGGCTGGCCACTGCCAATCCCGAGGCTCATGAACCCGGCCTCGCCGCGGCCCTGGACAGTCTCGGCTGCTACCAGGTCGAGGCCGGATGGTCGGACGAGGCGGTACCGGCGCTGGAGGAGGCCTCGGCGCTCTTCCGCCGGCTGGCCGCGCTCAACCCCGACGCCCACGAGCCCGACCTCGCCAAGTCGTTGAACAACCTGGGTGCCGTCCTCGCCCGCCTGGGACGTCTGGACGAGGCGTCGCAGGTGATACAGGAAGCGGTCGATGTGGGCCGCCGACTGGCCGATGTGGACCCCGTCGCCCATCTGCCCGACTTGGCGCCGGCCCTGGACAACCTGTGCGCCCTGCTGGGGGGCATGCGGCGCCCCGAGGTGCTGGCCGCCCTGCGGGAGGCGATCGACGTGCGCAGGCGACTGGCCGAAGCCGACCCGGACGCCCACCTCGACCGTCTCGTCGCCTTGTTGGAGGAGGCGGCCACCCGGCTCAGGGCCGCCGGGCGCTTACGGGAGGCGCTGGTGCCCTTGCGCGAGACGGTCCAGATCCACCGGCGCCTGGCCGCAAACGGCTCCGAGGCGCACCAGGCGGGCCTCGTCAGGAGCCTGGTCAACCTGAGCAGTCTGCTGGCCGACGCTGAGGAGGACGGGGCGCTGCCGGCCGCGCGCGAGGCGCTGGCCGTCTCCTGGCGCCTGGTCGCAGCGGATCCCGCGACCCATCTGCCGGATCTCGCGGTGTCCGTGAACGGGCTCACCAGCCTGCTGGTCAAAGGAGAGCGGTACGACGAGGCACTCACCGCGGCCGACGAGGTCGTCGGGAACCTGCGCCGCCTCTCTCCGGCCGACCCGGCCCTCTACCGCCCCTTCATCGCCAAGGCGCTGTGGGGAGCGGGCCGGCTGCGGGCCGCCCGGGGCAGCGGGTTCCCGCAGGCCGGGGCCGCGCTGGAGGAGGCGGTCGCCCTGTTCGTGCAGTTGGCCGCGTACGCGCCGCACGAGTACGCGAACGACCTGAGAGGCGCGCTGATGACCTACGCCGCCGTGCTCGACAAGCTCGGCTCCACGGCCCGGGCTGATCGCATCAGGAGGGTGACCCGGACAGACGCCACCATGGATGCCGTGTACGAAGCACTGGGCATGTGAGCGGGCGGGCGGTACGTGATCCTTCCGTCCGGGGCGTCCTTACGCGGCGCAGCGACGCGGGGCGCGCGTCGCCGCCACCTCCGGGACGCCGAGGACGTGGTCGCGTACGTGGACGATCGTGTGCCGCAGGTGCTGGGCCGCGCCCGCGGAGACCGGCCGGTGCCCGGTGAGCCGGACCGGCCCCGCCGGGGCCTGCGGGCCGATGGCGGCGACCTGGCTCAGCAGCGCCGGGTCCAGCATCGTGATGTTGTAGCGGGCGCCGTGGATCCGGCCGCGGTAGGGCAGTTCGGGCGGGGTTAACGAGACCACGTCACCGGGCCCGAAGGCGTCCTCGACCCCGGCGTAGCCGTGTTCCTGGATGGAGTCGTCGTGGACGACGCAGAGGCAGATCCTGCCGAGCGGCGTGACGAGGGACGGCGATGAACGAGGACGAGCGGATCGACTCCCTCACCCTGATGCGGGCCGAGGCACGCCAGTTGCACCAGGCCATCGAGTCGCACATGGTCGTCGACCGGGCGATCGGGGTCGTCATCGTGCTCGGCCGCCTCGCGCCCGACCAGGGCTGGGACGTGCTCAAGGACGTCTCCCAGCACACCAACACCAAGCTCCGCGAGGTCGCCGGGCAGGTGGTCCCGTGGGCGAACGGCGGGCAGCCGTCCGAACCCGTGCGCCACGCCCTGGACTCGGCCCTGGCCCGCCGCCACCAGGGCCTCCCGGCGTCCCTCAGCTCAACTGCAGCCGCATCAGCGTCAGATCGAGCCAGCGGCCGAACTTCCGGCCGACCTCGCGCACCGTGCCCGCGTGCTCGAACCCGTGCCGCTCGTGCAACCGCACCGACGCCGCGTTCTGAGCCTCGATCCCGGCGATCATGACGTGCAGACCCGCCCCCCGGGCACTGGTGACGAGCGTGCCGAGCAGCGTGGAGCCGATGCCGCCGCCATGGTGGCCGTCGGCCACGTACACGGAGTTCTCGACCGTGTGCCGGAAGCCGGAGTACTCCTTCCAGGGCCCGTAGACACCGAATCCGACGACGGTGCCGCCGCGCTCCGCGACGTAGGCGGAACCACGCTCCAGGTGGGCCCCGAGCCAGGCCGCGCCCTGCGCACGGGACTGGGGCGTGTCCGTCCACAGCGCCGTCCCGTGCTCGATGGCGTGGTTGCGGATCCCGAGCACCGCGTCGAGGTCCTCGGTACGCGCCGGGCGGACGGTCACCGCCCGGGCCCCTGTCTCGTATGGTGGATTCATGTCCAACATCGTAGACCCCCTCGTCGCGCGGATCGGCGCGCGCATCCGGGCCGAGCGGGACCGGCGCCGCTGGACGCTCTCGGAGCTGGCCGAGGCGTCCGGGGTGTCACGGGCGATGATCCACCGGATCGAGCGGGGCGAGAGCAATCCGACCGCGGTCGTCCTGGGCAAACTGTCCGCGGCGTTCCGGCTGAGCGTCGCCACCCTGCTCGACCCCGAGGACGGCACGGACCGCGTCCGGCGCCGGGACGCCGCCCCGCGGTGGCACGATCCGCAGACCGGCTACGTCCGGCGGCAGCTCTCCGGACCCGGCTTCCCGGCCGAGATGGCGGAGATCCGGCTGCCCGCGGGGGCCCATGTCCCCTATCCCGCCGCCGCGTTCGCGTTCCACCGGCAGATCATCTGGGTCCTCGACGGCCGGCTCACGTTCCACGAGGGCGGGACGGTGCACGAACTGGCCGCCGGGGACACCGTCGAACTGGGCCGGCCCGCGCCGTGCGCCTTCGTCAACGCCACGGACCAGGAGTGCCGCTACGCCGTCGTCCTGGTCCGCGGGGAGGCGCCGTGACCACCCGTACCGCCGTCGGGGGAGGCAAGTCATGAACCTGCGCCGCGGCGCGGTCGGGATCCTCGCGTGCACCGCCGGGACCGCCCTCGCCAACAACTACGCCGTCCAGCCCGCCCTCGGCGACGTGGCCCGCTCCACCGGCACCTCCGCGGCCGCGATCGGCCTGGTCACCACGGCCGCGCTCACCGGCTGCATCGCCGGCTTCGCCTTCCTGCTGCCGCTCGCCGACCGGGCCGCGCCGCGCCGCCTCGTCGCCGGCCAGCTCCTCCTGCTCACCGCCGGGCTGGGCCTCGCCGCGTCCGCCCGCGGACCGGTCCTGCTGCTCGTCGCGTACGTCGTCATCGGCGCGGGCGCGAGCGTCAGCGCGGCGGCCTCGACCATCGCCGGACGCGGCGTGCCCCCGCAGCGGCGCGGCGCGGCCGTCGCGCTGGTGGCCGCCGGGATGTCCGCCGGGATCCTGCTCAGCCGCCTCGTCGGCGGGGCGCTCGCCGACGCGCTCGGCTGGCGCGGGATGCTGCTCGCCTTCGCCGGGCTCGTCCTGGTGTGCGCGGCCGGGGCGTGGCTGCGGCTGCCCGCCGAGCGGCCCGCGCCCACCGGCGGCTACCTCGCCACGCTGACGGCGCTCCCCGGACTCCTGCGCCGCTACCGGACACTGCGCCGGGCCGTGCTCACCGGCAGCCTCTGGTACTTCGCGTTCAGCCTCGTCTGGGTCGCGCTCACCGTGCGCCTCGCCCAGCCCCCGTACGCGCTGGACGCCGCCGAGATCGGTCTCTACAGCCTGGCCGGCGCCCTCGGCTTCGCCGCGCTGCCGGTGGCCGGACGGCTCGGCGACCGGTTCGGGCCGCGTCGGGTGATCTGCGCGAGCATGGCCACGGCCGTCGCCGGAGCCGCGCTGCTCTGCACCGGCCTGGACCGCCCGGCCGTCACCGCGGCGGGCCTCGCCCTGGTCGACACGGGCTGCTTCACCGCCCAGGCCGCCAACCAGACGCGCATCCTCGGCGTCGACCCCCGCCGCGGCGGCAGCCTCAGCGGCGTCTACCTGCTGCTCTACTTCCTCGCCGGCGTCGTCGGCTCCGCGCTCGCCGCGCCCCTCGTCACCTCCGGCGGCTGGCCCGCCGCGTCCGGCGCGGTGCTCGGCGCGCTGCTCCTCGCCGGGCTGCTGGCACTGCCCCGCGACCCGCGGGACGACGCGGGCCGGCCGGGACGCGGACGTCCCGGCCGGCCCGGTGGCCGGTGGTGGCTCGGCGGCCGGCTCAGTCCTCGGACCGCTGCGCCCGCTTCGCCGCCTGCTCCGCGTGCAGCTTCTTGACGCGGACGCTCTCCTTGCGGACCTCCGCCTGCGTGGCCCGCTCCTTGCGCAGCCACCCGGGGTCCTCGTCCTTCAGCGCGGCGATCTGCTCGGTGGTGAGCGGCTCGGTGACACCGCCGCGGGCCAGGCCCGCGATGGAGATGCCGAGCTTCTCCGCGACGACCGGACGCGGGTGCGGGCCGTTCGCCCGCAGATCGAGCAGCCACTGCGGCGGCTCGGCCTGCAGCGCGCTCAGCTCACTGCGGGAGACGACGCCCTCACGGAACTCGGCGGGCGTGGCGTCGAGGTACACACCCAGCTTCTTCGCCGCCGTGGCGGGCTTCATGGTCTGGGCGCTCTGTTGCGAACTCATGAGGTCAAGGGTATCGAGCGCCGGGGACACGCCCGACCACCCGCGGCCGCGCCGGGTAGCCTTGCGGCGTGACAGGCACGGAGAAGACCCCCGCGGCGACCCCCTCGTTCCGGCTCGCGTACGTCCCCGGAGCGACCCCCGCCAAGTGGGTGCGGATCTGGAACGAGCGGCTGCCCGGCGCCCCGCTCGCCCTCGTCCCGGTCGCCGCCGACGAGGCCGCGGACGTCCTGCGCCGCGGTGACGCCGACGCCGGGCTGGTGCGGCTGCCCGTCGACCGGACGTTCTTCAGCGCGATCCCCCTCTACACCGAGACCACCGTCGTACTGGTCCCCAAGGACCATGTGGTCTCCGCGGTGGAGGAGGTCACCCTGGCCGACCTCGCCGACGAGATCGTGCAGCATCCCCTCGACGACGTCATGGACTGGGAGCGGCCGCCCGGGCAGCCCGCGTTCGAGCGCCCCGCCACCACCGCCGACGCCGTCGAACTGGTCGCCGCGGGCGTCGGCCTGCTCGTCGTGCCCCAGTCGCTGGCCCGGCTCCACCACCGCCGCGACCTCACCTACCGGCCGGTCGTGGATGCGCCCGGTTCGGACGTGGCGCTCGCCTGGCCGCAGGAGCGCACCACCGACCAGGTGGAGGACTTCATCGGCATCGTGCGGGGCCGGACGGTGAACAGTTCGCGCGGCCGGGCCCAGGCGCCGCAGGACAAGCCGCAGGAGAAGAAGAAGCCCGCGGCGGCCCGCAAGGCGCCCGCCCGCGGTACCGGCCGGCCCAAGCCCGGCGCCCGGCAGTCCGGGAAGCAGCAGGGCGGCAGCCCCCGCAAACCCGGCAAGCCGCGCAAGCGCTCGTGACGGGCGGCGGCGGGTCTAGGCGTCCGCGGGTGGCCCCGGCGCGCCCGTGCGCAGCCCGTCCATCACCAGGTCGAGCAGCCGCCCCGCCCGTGACTGCCAGTCGCTGTGCGGGTCGACCTGCCACAGGCCCGCGATCGCCAGCATGAAGTCGTCCGGGGTGACGCCCAGCCGGATCGTGCCCGCCCGGGTGTTGGCCGCGAGCAGCAGGGTGACCGCCTCGGTCAGCGGCCCGTGCGCCAGGGTCTTGAAGGCGCCGCGCGCCGTCGTCGCCTCGCGCAGGGCGTCCGCCAGGCCCGCCTTGGCCATCGCGTACTGGGCGAGCCGGTCCATCCACTCGCGCAGCGCCACCTCCGGCGGCCGGGTGCAGAGCAACTGGCCCGCCGCCTCGGCGACCTGCTGCACCTCGTAGCGGTACACCTCCAGGACGAGCGCCTCCCGGCTCGGGAAGTTGCGGTAGAACGTGCCCTGCCCCACGCCCGCCTTGCGCGCGATGGTGCTCAGCGGCGCGTCCGCCGAGCGCGTCAGTTCGGCCAGCGCCACTTCGAGGATGCGCTCGCGGTTGCGCTGCGCGTCGGAGCGCAGTGCCGACTTCTTGGCAGGGTGCACGGCTCCTCCTCGGGTCGTGGCGAAGAAATATCCTTGCTGGGCGGACAGTTGTCCACTACGGTCGGGAGCACAGAGTGGACAGGTGTCCGCTTCGTGCCGCCCCCACCTTAGCGGCGACCGCGGCCGATTCCGATGCCGGACCCTCACCCATTCTCTTTGTACAGCGCTGATGTCTCCTCGCACCGGATACGCGAAAGAAGGCTGCTCATGGCCCCAGCGGGCATCTCGACGTCCAGCTCGATCACCTTGCACGTCAACGGAGAGAAGTACACGCTGCCCGTCGACAACCGCACCACCCTGCTCGACGCCCTGCGCGAGCGGCTCGATCTGACCGGCACGAAGAAGGGCTGCGACCAGGGCCAGTGCGGCGCCTGCACCGTGCTCGTCGACGGACGCCGGGCCGTGTCCTGCCTGACCCTCGCGGTCGCCGCCGAGGGACGCGAGATCACCACCATCGAGGGCGTCGCCGACGGCGACGAACTCCACCCGGTCCAGCAGGCCTTCGTCGAACTGGACGGTTTCCAGTGCGGCTACTGCACCCCCGGCCAGATCTGTTCGGCCCTCGGCGTCCTCAAGGAGCACGCGGAGGGCTGGCCGAGCGCCGCGACCGAGGACGTCCGGCCCGAGGCCGGACCGCCACCCCTGACCCCCGAGGAGATCAGGGAGCGCATGAGCGGGAACCTGTGCCGCTGCGGTGCGTACGTGTCGATAGTCAAGGCCGTCGCACAGGCCGCCGAGACCACGCAGAGCACGAAGGAGCCGGTCGCGTGAAGGAGTTCGGGTACGAAAGGGCGCTCGACGTACCGGGCGCCGTGGCGGTGCTCGGCGCCGACCCCGAGGCCCGCTTCCTCGGCGGCGGCACCAACCTCGTCGACCTGATGAAGGCGGGGGTGGAGCGGCCCGCGCGCCTGGTCGACGTCCGCGAACTGCCCCTGGGTTCCGTCGAGTCGACCGCGGACGGCGGGGTGCGCATCGGCGCCACCGTCACCAACAGCGACCTCGCCGCGCACCCCGACATACGGAGCCGCTACCCGGCGCTGACCCAGGCCGTGCTGGCCGGGGCGTCCGGACAGCTGCGCAACATGGCGACCGTCGGCGGCAACCTGTTGCAGCGCACCCGCTGCGGCTACTTCACCGACGTCACCAAGGCGTGCAACAAGCGGGTGCCCGGCAGCGGCTGCCCCGCGCTCACCGGCGAGCACCACAACCACGCGATCCTCGGTGCCAGCGAGGCCTGCGTGGCCGTGCACCCCTCCGACATGGGTGTCGCGCTCGCCGCGTTCGACGCGGTCGTGCACTACGAAACGGCCGAGGGGGCGGGGGAGTTGGCGCTCACCGACTTCTACCGGCCGGTCGGTACGACTCCGCACCTGGAGACCGCGCTGCCGGCCGGCGCGCTCATCACGGGCGTCACGCTGCCGCCCGCGCCGGTCGCGGCCCGCTCGCGCTACCGCAAGGTCCGCGAGCGCGCCTCGTACGCCTTCGCGATCGGCTCCGTCGCCGCCGCCCTCGACGTCCGCGACGGCGTCGTCCAGGACGTGCGGCTGGCCTTCGGCGCGGTCGCCTCCCGGCCGTGGCGGGCCCGCGCCGCCGAGCGGGCGCTGCTCGGCTCGCCCGCCGACGAGACGGCGTTCGCCGCCGCGGCCGACGCCGAGCTCGCGGCCGCCGAGCCGCTGCCGCGCAACGCGTACAAGGTGGCGCTGCTGCGCAACCTGGTCGTGGCGCAGCTCACCGAACTCACGCAGGAGGCGACCCGATGACGATGCAGACCACCGGCACCCGGTCCACCACGGCGAAGCCGGACGCGATCGGTGTCGCGCACACCCGTATCGAGGGGGTCGAGAAGGTCACCGGCGCCGCCAAGTACGCGGCCGAGGTCCCCTTCGCCGAACTCGCTCACGGCTGGCTGGTCCTGTCGCCCGTGGCGCGCGGCCGGATCCGCTCGATCGACGAGGAGGCGGTCCGCGCCCTGCCCGGCGTCCTGACCGTCCTGCACCACAAGAACGCGCCGCGAGTCAACGACGACGTCGTCGGCGCGCTCGGCCGCCCGGACCCGATCGTGCAGGTCTTCCAGCACGACCGGGTGCCGCACGCGGGCTGGCCCGTCGCCCTGGTCGTCGCGGAGACGTCCGAGCAGGCCCGGGAGGCCGCGGAGGCGCTCGTCGTCGAGTACGACGAGGAGCCGCACGACGTCTCCTTCTCCGCGGGCCGGCCGGGCTTCTACACGCCCGAGGACACCGAGGTGACCAAGGGTGACCTGGAGGCCGAGCTCGCCGCGTCCGCGGTCACCCTGGACGCGTCCTACACCACGCCCGAGCAGCACCACGGCGCCATGGAGCCGCACGCGGTGACGGTGCGCTGGGAGGGCGGGCGCCTCGAGCTGTTCGACTCCAACCAGGGCAGCAAGTGGATCGCGGACGACCTCGCCAACCTGTTCTCGCTCGACCTGTCGGCGGTCCGCGTCCGCTCCGAGCACGTCGGCGGCGCCTTCGGCTCCAAGGGGCTGCGGGCGCACCACGTGGCCGCCGTGATGGCCGCCACCGAGCTGCACCGGCCGGTACGCGTGGTGTTGACGCGGCGTCAGGTCTTCGCGACGACCGGGTACCGCAGCCCCACCGCGCAGCGCGTACGGCTCGGCGCGGACCCGGACGGCCGGCTGCGCGCCTTCGCTCACGAACACCAGAACCTCACCTCGAACCTGCGCGAGTTCGTCGAGGGCGGGGCCGGGTTCGGGCGCAGCATGTACGACGCCGTCGCGCACCACACCGTCAACCGCGTCGTGCCGGTGGACGTCGCGACGCCCACCTGGATGCGGGCGCCGGGGGAGGCGCCGGGCTCGTTCGGTGTGGAGTCGGCCCTTGACGAACTCGCCGAGCGGCTCGGCATGGACCCGATCGCGCTGCGCGCCCGCAACGAACCCACGGTGGGCCCGGTCTCCGGGCTGCCGTTCGCCGGCCGCAATCTCCTCGGCTGCTTCGAGGAGGGCGCGCGCCGGTTCGGCTGGGCGGAGCGCGACCCGCGCCCGCGCGTGCGCCGCGAGGGCCGCTGGCTGATCGGCACGGGCACCGCCGCGTCCACCTTCCCCTCGGGGGCGGCCCCGTCCACCGCGTCCGTGACCGCCGAGGCCGACGGCACCTTCACCGTCCGCATCACCGCCTCCGACGTCGGCACCGGCGCCCGTACGGCCCTCACGCTCATCGCCGCCGACGCCCTGGACGTGGCGCCCGAGCGGGTCACCGTGCGGATCGCCGACAGCGACTTCGGGCCCGCCTGGGTCGCGGGCGGCTCGATGGGGACGCGCTCGTGGGGCTGGGCCGTCATGGCCGCCTCCCGCGAGCTGCGCGAGCGCCTCCCGCTCGCCCCCGGCGAGATCCCGGCGGACGGCATCACCGTCCGGACGGACACCGCGGAGCTGATCGCCCAGCTCGCGCAGAAGGAGCGGTACTCCTTCGGCGCGCAGTTCGCCGAGGTCGCGGTGGACGTGGCCACCGGCGAGGTGCGGGTGCGGCGGATGCTGGGTGTCTTCGCGGCCGGCCGGATCATCAACCCGCTCACCGCCCGCAGCCAGTTCACCGGCGGCATGACGTGGGGCATCTCCATGGCGCTGCACGAGGAGGCGGTCCGGGACGAGGCGACCGGCGGCCACGTCGGCGCCGACTTCGCCGGGTACCACGTCGCCGCGAACGCCGACATCCCCGAGATCCAGGCCGAGTGGATCGAGGACCCGGATCCCGACGACCCCGTCGGGATCAAGGGCATCGGCGAGATCGGCATCGTCGGCACGGCCGCCGCCATCGCCAACGCGGTGTGGCACGCGACCGGCGTCCGCCACCGCGACCTGCCGATCCGCCCCGACCGGGTGCTGCTCGGTGAGGCGCGGCGGGACGGGACGCATGCTTGACCTCGCCGCCGAGCTGAGCGCGTGGGCCGCGCAGGGCCGGGAGTTCGCCGTCGCCACCGTGGTCGCGGTGAGCGGCAGCGCGCCCCGCCCGCCCGGCGCGGCCCTCGCCGTCGACGGCGAGGGCGAGGTCATCGGCTCCGTCTCCGGCGGCTGCGTCGAGGGCGCGGTCTACGAGCTGTGCGTGGACGCCCTGCGGGACGGGACGGTGCGGCGCGAGGAGTTCGGCTACAGCGACGACGACGCGTTCGCGGTGGGGCTGACCTGCGGCGGTGCCGTGGAGGTGCATGTCGTCCCGGTCCGCCGGGACGCGCCGTCCCGGCCGGTCGTCGAGGCGGCGCTCGGCGCGGCGGCCCGCGGTGAGGCGGTGGCGCTGGCGCGGGTCCTCGACGGGCCCGGCGCCCTCGCCGACGCCGGCGGTCTGTTGCTGGTCCGCTCCGACGGCTCGTACGACAGCGCTCTCGGCTCGGCCGACGACCCCGGGCTCGCCGCGCAGACCCGGGCCCTGCTCGACCTCGGCCGGACCGGCGTCTGCGCGGTGCCGGAGAGTTCGGCGCGGTGCGGCGGCGACGTCGCCCTGTTCGTCGAGTCGAGCGTGCCGCCCGCCCGCATGATCGTCTTCGGTGCGGTCGACTTCGCGGGCACGCTGGTCCGGGTCGGCAAGCTGCTCGGCTTCCACGTGACGCTCTGCGACGCGCGCGGCGTCTTCGCGACGCGGGCCCGGTTCCCGGAGGCGGACGAGGTGGTCGTGGAGTGGCCCGACCGCTATCTGCGGGCCACGGACACGGACGAGCGGACGGTGCTGTGCGTCCTGACGCACGATGCCAAGTTCGACGTGCCGCTGCTGGAGGTGGCGCTGCGGCGGCCGGCCGCGTACGTCGGCGCGATGGGGTCGCGCCGCACACACGAGGACCGGCTCGCCCGGCTGCGGGAAGCGGGACTCACCGGGCCCGAACTGGCGCGGCTGCGCTCCCCGATCGGCCTCGACCTGGGCGGCCGTACCCCGGAGGAGACCGCGGTGTCGATCGGCGCCGAGATCGTCGCGGTGCGGCGCGGCGGCAGCGGCGCCCCGCTCACCGAGGCCCGGGGGCCGATCCACGCCACCTGACCGGGGCCGCCGGACCTTCGTGGAGAACGGTGCGGCTGGAGCGGTGATTGGTCCAGACTTATTGACGACAGGTCTGGACCTCTCTACCGTGCGTCGTGCTCACGTCAATGCGCGCGCCTCACCCCACCGGCGATCCCGCGGAGGCCCCATGTCCGGTCGCAGTCGTACCTCCCGTCTTCTCGGCGTCGCCCTCGCGGCCGCCGCCGCCCTGTCCACCGTGCTCGTGGCGGCCCCCGCCGCACCCGCCGCCGACACCTGCGCCACCAAGGCGCGGCCCGCCGGAAAGGTCCTCCAGGGGTACTGGGAGAACTGGGACGGCGCCGCCAACGGCGTCCACCCGCCCTTCGGCTGGACGCCGATCACCGACCCCGCGCTCGCCCGGCACGGCTACAACGTGATCAACGCGGCCTTCCCCGTGATCCGCTCCGACGGCACCGCGCTGTGGGAGGACGGGATGGACACGAACGTCAAGGTCGCGACCCCGGCCGAGATGTGCCAGGCCAAGAGCGCCGGCCAGACGATCCTGCTCTCCATCGGTGGCGCGGCGGCCGGGATCGACCTGAACTCCACCGCGGTCGCCGACCGGTTCGTCGCGACGATCGTCCCGATCCTGAAGAAGTACAACTTCGACGGCATCGACATCGACATCGAGACGGGCCTCACCGGCAGCGGCAATATCGGTCAGCTCTCCGCGTCGCAGGCGAACCTGGTCCGGATCATCGACGGCATCCTCGCCAAGATGCCCGCCGGTTTCGGCCTGACGATGGCGCCCGAGACGGCGTACGTCACCGGCGGCAGCATCACGTACGGATCGATCTGGGGCGCCTACCTGCCCGTCATCAAGAAGTACGCGGACAACGGCCGCCTGTGGTGGCTCAACATGCAGTACTACAACGGGAGCATGTACGGCTGCTCAGGCGACTCCTACGCGGCCGGCACCGTCCAGGGCTTCACCGCCCAGACCGACTGCCTGAACAAGGGGCTCGTCGTCCAGGGCACCACCATCAAGGTCCCCTACGACAAGCAGGTCCCCGGCCTGCCCGCCCAGCCCGGCGCGGGCGGCGGCCACCTGACGACCGGCCAGGTCGCCCAGGCCTGGAACACCTATAGCGGCGGCCTCAAGGGGCTGATGACCTGGTCGATGAACTGGGACGGGTCGAAGGGCTGGACCTTCGGCGACAACGTGAAGGTTCTGCAGCGGCGGTAGCCGCACCCGCGGTCAGGGCGGCGCCGGCCCCGGCCGGCGCCGCAGCCACCAGGCCGTCACCCAGGTCAGGACGAGGGCCAGACCGCCGCCGGCCACGGTCATCTCCACCCGCTGGACGGCCACCTCGACCGTCGCGTGCGCGCGGCCCGAGGAGAACAGCAGCAGCACGGTCGGGGTGAGGAACGCCGCGTACAGCAGGTCGTCGGGGAGCAGCGCGTAGGCGACGGTCAGCACCGCGCACAGGGCCGCCAGCGCGAAGCAGAGCGCGGACGGGGCGACGACCGCCACCGCGACCGCCGCGACCGCGCCGAGCGCCGTCCCCAGGGCGCGGTGCAGCACGCGCCTCCGCGTCTCGTGCACAGTAGGCACGAAGACCAGGCACAGAGTGAGCACGGCCCAGTTCCCCCGGGGCAGGTCCAGGGCTTCGCTCACCAGGATCAACGCCACGCAGCCGAAGGCGAGTTCGGCCGCGTGCGCCACGACGTCCCGGGCGGGCGCCGGCGAGGCGGGCAGCCGCAGCCGCAGGACGGCCGCCAGCACGATCACGATGCCCGCTCCGAGCCAGGTGGCCGCCGCGACACCGAGGGGACGGCCCGGGGCCAGGGCCGCGTACAGCACGAGGTTCGAGGGCAGCAGGGCCGCGGTGCCCGCGCTGCGCCGGTTGAAGGCCGCCTGGGCCGCGCAGGCGGCGGCCACGGCGACGAGCAGGGCCGGGGTGTGGCCGGCGACCAGCGTGCCCACGGCCGCGGCGAGGCCCGCGCAGAGACCGGCGGCGCACTGCTCGACCGGCCTGAGCCGGCCGGCCGCGACCGTCATGAAGGTCATCCCGAGGTACACGGACTGCGCGATGCCGCCCTCCAGCAACCACCACGCGACCGCCACCGGCACCACCGCGGCCAGGACGAGCGCGGCGGCCCGCGCCACCAGCCCCGGTGGCGGCAGCCACCGCACGGCGGGAGCGGGACCGGTCACGGAAGGCTCCCTCTCCGCGGCAAGGCGCACTCCGTCGAGCCGCTCCGCACCACCCTAGGGGTGCGCGCCAGGCCCTGCCCGCCGGGCGCGGAGGCCGCTTCCGCGGCCCTCGCCACCCGTTGGCGTCATGATCATCACAGGAGTAGCGTGCCCCCATCGGCGCGCGAGGAGGCGGCACACATGACCCACACGGTGACCGCGGGGCTGGCCACGATCAAGGACGACCTGGCCGCGTTCTACCGGGACCTGCACCAGCACCCGGAGCTGTCGCTCCAGGAGACGCGGACCGCGGGCCTGCTCGCCGGGCGGCTGCGGGACGCCGGGTGCGACGAGGTCGTCGAGGGGGTCGGCGGCACCGGCGTGGTCGGAGTGGTGCGCAACGGTGACGGCCCCGTCGTCATGGTCCGCGCCGACATCGACGCGCTGCCCGTCGAGGAGCGGACCGGCCTGCCGTACGCGAGCGGGGTCCGCGGCGTCGACGCCCAGGGCCGCGACGTGCCCGTCATGCACGCCTGCGGGCACGACATGCACGCCACCTGCCTGATCGGCGCCGCCACCCTGCTGGCCGGGGCCCGCGAGCAGTGGTCGGGGACGCTCCTGGTCGTGTTCCAGCCCGCCGAGGAGCTGGTGCGCGGCGCCCGGGACATGGTCGAGGACGGCCTCTTCGAGCGCTTCCCGAAACCCGCGATCGTGCTGGGCCAGCACGTCGGCCCGCTGCCGGCCGGGTTCGTCGGGTACGGATCGGGCCCGGTCATGGCGGCGTCGGACTCCCTCGACGTGACGCTGCACGGCCGCGGCGCCCACGGCTCGCGCCCGGAGGCGTCCGTGGACCCCGTGCTGATGGCCGCGCACGTCGTGACCCGGCTCCAGGGCATCGTCGCCCGGGAGGTGCCCGCCGCCGAGACGGCCGTGGTCACCGTCGGCCGCCTGCAGGCCGGCACGAAGGAGAACATCATCCCGGCCACGGCCGAACTCGGCATCAACATCCGCACCTACACGCCGGAGGTCCGGACGCAGGTGCGCGCCGCCGTGGAGCGCGTGGTGCGCGCGGAGTCGCAGGCGAGCGCGGCGGTCGGCGAGCCCACCTTCCAGTGGCTGCCCAGCGCCCCGGCCCTGGTGAGCGACCCCGACGCCACCGCGACGACGGTGGAGGCGTTCGCCGCGCACTTCGGACGGGACCGGCTGATGCCGATGCCGCAGGTCAACGCGAGCGAGGACGTCGGCGTCTTCGGCGAGGCCCTCGGGGTGCCCACGGTCTTCTGGTTCTGGGGCGGACTCGACGCGCAGACAGTGATCGGCGCACTGCAGGAAGGCCGCCTCGACGCGCTGCCGAGCAACCACTCACCGCACTTCGCACCCCTCGTCGAGCCGACACTCAGCACCGGCGTCGAAGCCCTCGTCGTCGCGGCCCTCACCTGGCTCGGCGCCCCGGCCTGACCGGTCACACGGGCAGCAACCGCCCGATCAGCGCGCTCAGTTGGCGTACGGTGCGGCACTCGTGCATCGCCACGACCTCACCGTACGCGCCGGCCGCCGAGTCGCCCGTGTCCCACAGGGAGCGGGGCTCGGGGTTGAGCCAGTGGACGCGGCGGGCCGCCCGCGCGACGCGGCGCAGCGCCGCGACGTTCGGGTCCATCTGGTTGGTGCGGGCATCGCCCAGGACGAAGACCGAGGTGCGCGGGCCGACCGCGGACCCGTAGCGCTCGGCGAACTCGCCCAGAGCGGTGCCGTAGTCGCTGCTGCCGTGCCAGCCCGTGACGGCCGCCTCCGCCGTGATGCGCTCACCGAGCCCCTCCGGGTCGGCGGTGCCGCGGGCGATGAGGCCGGTGACCTCGTCGGTCCGGTTGACGAAGGCGAAGACCCGGACCTTGCTGAACTCGTCGTGCAGCGCCTGCACCAGCAGCATCGTGAAGTTCGCGAACCCCGCCACCGAGCCCGACACATCGCAGAGCAGGACGAGTTCGGGCCGGGCCGGCCGGCGCCTGCGCAGCACCGGCCGCATCGGGACCCCGCCCGTGGAGAGCGAGCCGCGCAGCGTACGCCGCAGGTCGATGTGGCCGCGCGCGGCCCGGCGCCGGCGGGCCGCGAGCCGGGTCGCCAGCTTGCGGGCCAGCGGGTGGACCGTCCTGCGCACCTCGGCGAGCTGGTCCTTGCTCGCGTACAGGAAAACGGTGCGGTCGGGGCTGCGGACCGGGACGAGCCGGGCCATCTCCCGCGTGCCGCGCCGCTCGGCGACCCGGCGGCGCGCCTCGGAGCGGACCTGCTCGCGGAACTCCTCGATCCGGCGCCGGATCTCGTCGGCCTCGATGCGGTCGGTGAACGCGCCGGAGCCGCTCCCGCCCGCGCCCCGCACGCTCGCCATGATCCCGGCGAGCAGGGTCTGCGGGCGCAGCCGGTCGAGGGTCTGCATCGACGAGAAGCCGTCCGCGTCATAGCGGCCGAGACCCTCGACGGCCTCCGCGGCAAGCCGCGCCGTCGCCGCCCGGTCGCCCGCGGCCAGCGCCTCGGCGAGCCGCTCGCGCAGCTCGTCCCGGTCGAACGTGCCGTCCGGCCCGACGGGCGCGCCGACATCGCGCGGGAAGTACAGGTCGAAGACCGGGTCGAAGACGGCGCGCTGGCCCTGGTCGTGCAGGAGCGCCGCGGCGAGGCCCTCGCGCAGGTGCTCGCGCCGGTCGAGGCCGAGCGCGGCCACGGCCCGCGCGGCGTCCACGCTCTCGCCGGTGCCGATCCGGACGCCGTGCGTACGCAGGCTGCGGACCAGGGAGGTCACCCGGTCCGCGACCGACGGGGTGCTCACACCGCGTCCAGGTCGAGCTTGGCGGCGGCGCGCTCCACGTCCTCCTGGTGCTTGAGGACGACCCCGAGGGACTGCCGGACGACGTGCTCGTCCAGCCGGTCCGCGCCGAGGGCGAGCAGCGTGCGCGCCCAGTCGACCGTCTCCGCCACCGAGGGCACCTTGCGCAGGTCCATCGCGCGCAGCGCGCCCACCACCCGGACCAGGGAGTCGGCGAGGACCGCGTCCAGCTCCGGCACCTTCAGCGCCACGATCCGGCGCTCCAGCTCCTCCTCGGGGAAGCCGATGTGCAGGAAGAGGCAGCGGCGGCGCAGCGCCTCCGACAGCTCCCGGCTGGCGTTCGAGGTGAGGACGGTGAAGGGGCGGCGCGTCGCGGTGACCGTCCCCAGCTCCGGCACGCTCACCTGGAAGTCGGAGAGCACTTCGAGCAGCAGCCCCTCCACCTCCACGTCCGCCTTGTCCATCTCGTCGATGAGCAGGACCTTCGCGTCGTCGCCGCGGATCGCGGCGAGGAGCGGGCGGGCCAGCAGGAACTCCTCGCTGAAGATGTCCGTGCGGGTCTGGTCCCACGTCTCGTCGCGGCCGGCCGTGATGCGCAGCAGCTGCTTGGCGTGGTTCCACTCGTACAGCGCCCGCGACTCGTCGACGCCCTCGTAGCACTGGAGGCGGATCAGCCGCGCGGAGCCGATCGCGGCGACCGCCTTCGCCAGCTCCGTCTTGCCGACACCCGCCGGGCCCTCCACGAGCAGGGGCTTGCCGAGCCGGTCCGCCAGGAACACGGTGGTCGCGACCGCGGGCGAGGCCAGATAGCCGGTCTCGGCCAGGCGCGCGGTGACATCGTCCACGGAAGTGAACAACGGGTCCTCCAGCCGGAAGTGGTGCGGAGCCCCAGCTGATCAGCTCCCCGCCGCCCCCACAACCGCCCCGCCCCCTTCATGGCGAACGTCACGTCAGGCGGGCCCGGCGACCGGCTGCCGTGCCCGCTGCGCCGAGCCGCCGACCTCCTCGCCGTAGCGCTGCGCGAGCCGCAGGGCAGCCGTGGCCGCGGCGCGTCGCGTCCGCGGATCGTGCGCCGCGGACCACCACTGCGTGTCGCCCTCGATGCGGCGCAGCAGGATGCCCTCGCGGATCGCCCAGGGGCAGACGGTCAGCTCCCGGATGTCCATCAGCTTCATCGCCGTGTGCCCGACGAGGGCGCCGGCCAGGGACTGGGTGGCGCGCGGCGCGGAGATGCCCGGCAGCTCGGCGCGGCGCAGGGCGGGCAGCGCGGCCAGCTCGTCGACCGCGCGGCGCAGGTCCCCGCGGCTGAGCGTCCGGTCGACGAACGGGCCGTGCCGGCCGGCCGGGGCCCCGCACAACCGGGCCAGCTGCGTGAACGTCCGGGACGTGGCGGTCATCGTCACCGGGCCCTCCCAGCGGACCCGCGCCGCGACGTCCCGCAGCTGGTGGCGCACATGGCGGCGCAGCTCCTTGAGGTCGGCCCGGGCGGGCGCGTCCGCGCCGGGCAGGTGCTCGCGGGTCAGGCGCCGGGCGCCCAGTGGCAGCGAGACCGCGAAGTCCGGCAACCGGCCCCGGCCGAGCGCGACTTCGAGCGTGCCGCCGCCGATGTCGAGGACGCCGAGCGGACCGGCCCGCCAGCCCGTCCAGCGCCGCGCGGCCAGGAAGGTCAGCTCCGCCTCCACCTCACCGGGCAGTACCCGCAGCCGCGCTCCGGTGCCCTCCTCCACGGCGCGCAGCACCTCGTCCCGGTTGGGCGCGTCGCGCACGATGGCCGTGGCGAACGCGAACGGCTCGTCACTGCCCCACCGTTCGGCTTCCGCGTACGCGGCGCCGACCGCCTCGACGATCCGCTCCACCGCTCGCGGCCCGAGTCTTCGCTCGCCGTCCACCTCTTCGGCGAGGCGCAGTCTGCGCTTGGCCGTGTGCACCGGCAGAGGCGCACCGTCCCGCGCGTCCACGATGGCAAGACGCACCGTATTGGAACCGACATCCACCACACTGATTCGCATGATCGTTCGGTTACCCGGAAGTCGGCCCCGGCAAAGCCCGAACCGCCGCCCTCCCGTACCGACGGCCGCTGCCGCCCCGCGGCGCTACACCCCCGCCGACCGCTCCAGCCACTCGCACGCGGCCCGCGCCGTGAACTCCTCCTGCCCGCCCTTGAACAGCAGGTCCGCCGTGGTGAACGCCGGATCCTGTGCCTGCGCGGCGACGTACGGCACCGCGACGCACCGCATGCCCGCCGCGTGCGCCGCTGCCGCGCCCGGCGCCGCGTCCTCCACGACCACGCAGCGCGCCGGCGGGACGCCCAGCCGGCGCGCCGCCGCCAGGAAGACGTCCGGGGCCGGCTTGCCGTGCGCGACCTCGTCCGCCGAGACGTACCGGGTCAGGAGCGCTCCGAGACCGGTGCCGCCCAGGATCGCCTCGATGGCCTCCGGCGACGACCCCGACGCCACGATCATCGGCGTGCCCGCCGCGTGCAGCCGCTCCACGAACAGCCGCATCTGCGCGAAGACGTGCGTCTCGGCGCGGGCCAGCTCCATATACCGGGTGTTCAGATCGTCGAGGAGCACGTCGGCCGGGTCCGTGATGCCGTACCTGCGCCGCCACGTCCCGACGGTCTCCAGCGTCGAGATGCCGACGTACGTCTCGTGGTCGGCCCAGGTGAAGTCCGTGACGCCGTAGCGGGCGAGGGTGCCGAGCGAGGCCTTGAAGTAGTTGGGCTCGCTGTCGACGAGGGTGCCGTCGAGATCGAAGACGACCGCCGTGTCGCCGAAGTGGTACGCGGGGGCGTTGTGCGAGGCGTTCATGTCTTCCAGCATGCCAAAACGGCGGCCCAGGCCCCGCTTCCCGGCCGGTCAGCCGCGCCCCGGGCCCGCCGCGCGGCCGACCGCCTCGACCAGCGGCAGCAGCCGGTGCGGGACCCGCTCGCGCAGCGCCACCTCGGTACGGGTGCGCACCACCCCGGGCAACCGGTTGAGCTGCTGGATCACGTCCTCCAGGTGACCGGCGTCGCGCGCGGCCACCCGGGCGAGCAGATCGCCGCCACCAGTGGTGGAGTGCGCCTCGATGATCTCCGGCACCTGGGCGAGGGCGTCCCCGACCTCGCCCAGGTGGCCCTGGGTCACCTCGATGTGCACGAAGGCGAGGACCGGGTGGCCGAGCGCGGCGGGGGAGAGGGAGGGCGCCACGCCCGTGATCACGCCGTCCCGCTCGAGCCGGTCGAGGCGGGCCTGCAACGTGCCGCGGGCGACCCCCAGGATGCGCGCGTACTCGCGGACGCTGGTCCGGGGCTGTTCCAGGAGCAGGCGCAGGATGCGGGTGTCCAGCTGGTCCACTGCCATGGGCGTACGGGCTCCTTCGTTCCACCGGCGATCCGGGCCGACTGTACCAATGGCCCAGCCGGTCACCCGTGGCCGCGCCGCGCGCCTCTCGGCCGCCTCATGGCCGCCACGGCGGTGTTGCTCGCCGTCCCGGTCTCCGCCGTCTTCTACCTTGTCCACAGGCGCCCGGCCGGTCCCGCCCCGGGCGGGACCACGGGCTCCGACCCCCGACGCGCACCGACCCGTACCGGCTTCTTCCCGCAGCAAGGACACCATGACCTCACACTCCACCGACGCGTCCCCGGCGTCCGCCACGACGACCCGCGAGACCACCGACTGGTGGCGCGACGCGGTCATCTACCAGGTCTACCCGCGCAGCTTCGCCGACAGCGACGGCGACGGCACCGGTGACCTGGAAGGCGTC